>JBJXGR010000419.1:0-18349 GCA_046160045.1 Bryobacteraceae bacterium | reverse complement strand
CAGATTCTGGACCCTGCAAACGAGGTTTACCTCAGCGCGGTGTCCGTCTGGGAGATCGCCCGCAAGTACGCACAGGGAAGGATCTCCCTGCCGTCGCACCCCTCGACCCTGATTCCGGCGGTTCGTGAAGGCTCAGGAATCGAGAGTCTTCCACTAACGGAATCGGACGCGCTTGCCGCTGAGAAGCTCCAACTTTTCCACAAAGATCCGTTCGACCGTATGCTGATCGCTCAGGCGCTCATGGGAGGACTTGTGATCGTCACGTCAGACCGCGCCTTCGAGCCCTATCCGGTCCGCGTGATCTGGTAGAGATTGGCCGAATTCAAACAACCGGTGATTGTCTGAGTTCAAGGAAACCACCACACACTACCCATCATCAGCAGTTTCCCGAACGCGTGACCATCACGCGTTCGCATCATCCATTCTGCGGACAGACCGACTTCGGCAAGTACAGCCGGGGCGCCTGCCATGCGCAGCAACGTGTCGGCGACAGGCATCGGGATGAGGACGCACGCGTCGAGGAGGACGCGGTAGTCAGCCCTCATTCGTCTTCGCTGCCTTCGGGGATACCGGTCCGCTCGTAGAGGCCGGACTCGAAGGCTTCCTTCGCGATGCGGTCGAGTGCAGCCTTGCGCTCCGCGTTACGGCGCTTCTGGTAGGCGAGCAGGTCCTTCAGGTAGATCCGGCGATGGCTGCCCGCTTTGTGATAGGGCAGTTCTCCGGCCTTGATCTAGCTTGATGAGATAAGGTCGTGACACACCGAGCAGGTCGGCGGCGCGTTGCGTCGTCAGTTGCTGGTTCTCGGGAATCAGGACAACCGCCCGGCCCAACTGCATGTTGCGCGTGATGTCCTTCAGCAGCCGGAAAACGGAATCGGGCAGATCCACGCGTTCGCCGTCGGCGCCAACCAGTGCCGGCGATCCGAATTGAAGCATGCGGTTCAGTTCCCGGATCTGCCCTTCCTCTGACTCGGGCAAAGTGACAGGTTTCATGCAGCATGATGGCCTCTGAGTTCAAGTGCACCTCACCATCGAAATAACCGCAATACACTCGACATGGACGAAACGACTGCGCCGCGATCAGGTTCGCCAGGTTTCCAGGTTTCTGGACGTCCCCAGGTTTCCCAGATGCGCCTCCAGCTCTTAGTTTATAAATCCAACACAGAGGACTTCGTGGACAGTGTAGTAGGTGCCCGCTTCTTTCTTAAGCGTCGACAGCGCGGGAAGACAACCACCCAATATGCAGCGCCCAGAATCGATGCGATTTTGAGCGACGATCCGGCTATTTGCTGGTCCAGCGCATCGAGGCGTTCCGCCTCCATGCGATCCGCCTGGCCCACCACACGAAGGGACAACATCACGATGATCAACATTGGAGTAAGGCACACCAGCAGTGTAACCAGAATCCCACATGTCCAGGTTCCAATAAACGGTCGACTTGGATTCGCATAGCAGTCATGGCAGACCATCAAACCACCGCCGGCTTCGCTGCTCCGAAGGCAAGGCGAACAGGCCGGCGTGTCGCACTCGGCGCAATATCCGGCTGCCTTCATACTCGGATGCCACAAGCAGGTGGGCCGCTGATCTGAAGTGCTCGTGAGCGACTCCCCGCTGTAGTTCCCTTGCGGCTGGGAAGGGACGGTGTTGGGCGCGCCTTCCGCCGCCATTGGAGTGCCGCACCTCCCGCAAAATCTCCTGGTTACCTCGGCGCCGCAGTTCTGGCAAAACGGCATGCATCCCTCCGTCACCGAACTGTACTAGGCCCAAGCGTGAATTGCAAGTGTGGAGAAGTAACTGGCCCGCTGCCAGGAGATTCCTGTACCCTGTCGCGGAAGCTGCCTCCTCGGCATCTGCCAACTAGCTGATTCCAATAAAGATTCAGTTTGGTCTGGGGTGTGCTTGGCAAATTGGGGATGCGGTACTTGGTTCTTACTCTGGCGACTTTGGCTTGGGCGGACGTGGCCGCCCTCTCCCCCGAAGTGGTGCTGAGCCGCATGGAGCAGACCACCGATCAGCGTTTCCACGCCCTGCGCTCACTTCATGGCAAGCGGCGCTACTTCGTCGAGCATTCGCTCCTGCCGAAACAGACCGGGACGAACAGACCAACAAACAGACCAACAGAAACAGACCGGGACAGACGGGACTGTCTCAGATTTCTCCAGCCGCCTTAGCGACTGGTGCCGGGTTCCGACGCCCCGGCTCACTTCTTGCCACACCGCGGCCAGGCGCTCCGCAAGGGGGAGTGACGAAGGGAACACAGGCCGCCCGCATTACGTCACCGAGTCGAATGCCGAACGCAGGCCGGTCGGAGACCGGCACCACGTCATAACAACTCGATCATGCGGCGGAGAGCGTTGTAGCGCTCCTCCAGTTTGCCCCGCCCGCCGGCGGCCTCGATCTTCGACTGAATGTGCGGCGGCAGGAACTGCCGGTCGGTGCATTCGAGAATCGCCGCCACTTCCTGGAGTTCTTTCTCCGCGCTCTCGGTGGATGGCAGGAACCCCGCTACGACCTCGGCGAGCGCCTCCCGCGTCACGCGCTTGGCGCCCCCAATCATCGACATGCGCAGCGCCCGCCCCACCATGCCCTCGATATCCGCTCCCGATAGCTTGCCGGCCTGTGGAATCTCGGGGACATCTTCCGGTGCCAGGGGCGCGCCCATCTTCTTTGCCATGGCGACGAACATCCCTCGGATCTCGTTGGCGTCCGTTGGGTAGAACAGGGGGATGTGCACCTCGGCGCGGCCCTGGCGCTTCAGATCGATCGGCAGCAGATCCGGACGGCAGGTGAGCAGCATCCAGATAATCTGTCCCCGGTATCTCGTATCACCCATCTGCGCCGCGATCATGGAGAAAACGCGGCTCGAGGTTCCCGAATCGCCATCCTGCCCCCGATCTCCGAGCGCGGCATCGGCTTCGTCAATCACCACGATGACAGGACCCATCCCGCGGAGCACGTTCAACACCCGTTCGAGATTGCCCTCGGTCTCGCCCACATACTTGGAGCGAAAATTCTTGAGCGTCACGCACGGAATGCCGATCTCGCCGGCCATGCATTGAGCCAGAAACGTCTTGCCCGTGCCGACGGGGCCGCAGATGAGGTACCCCATCGGCAGCACCTCCGACTCCCCCCGCTTCACCAGCGCCGCATCCTCCCGCAATCGCTGCTTGACGGGTTCGTGGCCGACCACCACATCCAGCGACCACTTCGGCTGGATGAACTCGAGCAGCCCCTGGCACTGCCGCTCGATCAACTGTTTCTTGAGCGTCCGCATCCACTCCGCGTCCAGTTTCCGTGCCCCGTCCAACGCGGACTGGACAATCAGGTTCAGGTCCACCAGCGTGATGCCCGCGGTCAGCCGCGCCAGATCGGTGGGGCCGTACTCGGAAACCTGGCTGAGATCGCGGCCGCCGATGGCCCACTTCAGAAAACGCTCCCGCTCCGCGACGTCCGGAAGGCTGATCTCGATGCTGGCCACATGCGGGCTCACGGTGAGACGCTCGCTCAACGCCGCCAGCTTCTCGTCGATCAGGACGAACGCCATGTTCAACTGCTTGATGTGGAGGCTCGCCGCCCAGTTCAAGAGCGTCACCACATACGTGGCGGCGGGCAGGCTCAGCCGTCCCGGGTCGCCGGCGGGCGCAAGAAACGAGGACTGATCGATGACGATGGCGGCGCTCAGACGCTCCGTCTCCGCCATGACGTTGTTCTGGACAAACCGGTCCAGCATGGCGAACGCCGTCGAGGGGTCCTTGCGCGCGGCGGCCAGGTCGCCGACCTTGCGGTTCGCCAGGGTCACCATCTCCTTGAGGCGCGTGCCATCCCGCCCGGCGAAGGCCCGAAGGCCGCGGGCCAGGTCGTAGTGCAGCACCAGGTCCCAGCGCCCGAAGATCTGCTCCGCCAGGAAATCGCCTAACGTGCCGTAGCCCGGCTCCTCCCCGTTCCGCACGAAGTCCTGGACCGACCCGTGGAGCACGAACATGGCGGTCGTGCCCGAGAAATAGAGATCCGAGAGCCGCGCGGCCCAGGCGGGAAACCAGTCCGGCCCGCGGTTCTGCTTCCGCAATGCGTCCATCAGCGGCCGCCCCCCGTATCGCTCATCAGGATCGCGGGCGGCTCGCGCATCTCATCCACAAGGCCGGTGATGGACTGCAATTCGCTGATCGCTTTCTCCGTCGACTGCATACTCTCCGCCACCGAGTCGATCTGGCTCGAAAGGAACTCCGTGTCCTGCCGGTTCACAGACGATTCGGTCAGCGCCTGGATCTTGGCCTCGATGCGGTCCAGTTCGACGCGGATAAACTCGGCGTTCTTTGCCGCCTGCTCGTGATTCTGCAATCGCAACTCCTGCGCCGCCAGGCTGTCCTGAAGCGACCGCTTCAGGCGCTCGTCCCCGGCTGTGGCGAGCATGGTTTTCACCTGTTCCACCCGGGAGCGGATCTCATCGGGATTCGTGCGCTTGAGGAACTGTCCAAGAGCTTCCTGCGACACCAACAGCCGCAGGAACACCCACAACAACCGGTCCAGCGCCGAGGTGTTCGCATCTTCAGGCAGCGCGTTCTGGCCACGAACCCGGCCGGCAATGGCCCGCATCTCGAGACAACGCGCCTTCAACGCCTCGAAACGGCGGCGCGATTCCATGGGCAGCATCCCGATGATCTCGTTCAGCGAATTCTGTGTGGCGGCCACCTCGGGTTGCCGCTGGCGCTGGTAGACGTCCGCGTCGATCGCGCGGCGGAACTTCTCGTTCGCGATCAGCCCCGCCAGGTACAACGCTTCCACCCCAATCACCATAGGGAGCACCGCATCCGGCCAGGGACTCAAGATCGCCCCGGCAATCCCACCCCAGAACAGGAGTTGATTCCAGCGGTAGAAAAAGGCGTTCCTGATGTAATCTTTCAGGCCTGCGCGCGCGCCAACCAGCGGCTGCGGCTCTGTGTGCGGGTTCGCCATCGGCCTTACGCGGACTCTTCCAGCCTCTCTATTATGTCGCGGATCTCAAACACAATCTGGTTGAACTCCGGCTCGCGCTGCATGATGCGAGCCGGACGATCCGGCGCCGGCAATTCCATCTCTTTCAGCAGCCGTCCCGGCGACGGGGACAGGATGTAGACGCGGTCGCCCAGGTAGACCGCCTCCTCCACCGAGTGTGTGACGAAGAAGACGGTCGCCTCCAGATCCCGCCACAACTGGACCAGCAGATCCTGCATGTTCAATCGCGTCGAGGGATCGAGCGCGCCGAAGGGCTCGTCCATGAGGATGATTCGAGGCTTCAGGATCAGGGTTCGCGCGATGGCGACGCGCTGCCGCATCCCGCCGGAGAGTTGGTGCGGGTATTTGTGGGCGTCGCGGTTCACGTTCAATCCGACCTTCGCGATCCATTCGTGCGCCCGGGCGCGCCGTTCAACTGCCGCCACTCCCTGGCATTCCAGGCCGAAGGCGATATTGTCCTCCACGGTCCGGTTGTCGAACGAGGTGTAGTCCTGGAACACCATCCCGCGGTCAGACCCCGGGCCGGTCACCGGTTTGCCCATCACCTTGACCGAACCTTTGGTGGCCGGGAACTGCGGCCTGAGCCCGGCAATCATCCGCAGGATGGTGGATTTCCCGCAGCCGGAGGGTCCGAGCATGGCGATGAACTCGCCTCTGGCGGGAGCGTTTGCCACCTTGAAGTTGATGTTGTCGACCGCGACCGTGGCGTGGGAAGAACCTTCGTTGAAGACCTTCGTCACCTGATCGAACTCGACAATCAGCGGATCGTCCTCCGGCATCGGCTAGTCGCTCTCCTCGCGATACGGGAACAGGCCGCGCTGCAGCCAGCCCAGGAACCGGTCGATGAGGAACGCGATCCCGGCGATCACCAGGAGGATCAGGATGATGTGCTCCGACAATCCTCTCCGCTGGCTGGTGCTGAGCAGATACCCCAAGCCATGCTCGGCATTGATCAACTCCGCCAGCATGATGTAGCCGAACGCCATGCCGAACAGCGAGCGCAGGCTTTTGTAGATGTCGGGAATCGCCAGCGCGACCAGCACCTTCCAAACGATCTGCAGCGGCTTGGCGCCCAGGGTCTGGGCGGTCTCGACGTAGCGCTCCGGCAGCGAGGTTACGGCGCGCACCGCATCCGAGAAGATAAACGGCACGCAGGCGATGAAGATAAACATCACCTTCTGCGTTTCCTCAATGCCGAACCAGAGAATCGTCAGCGGGATGAGGGCGGCCACCGGAACGTTGCGGCCGAACAGGGCCACCGGCGCGGCCGCCGAATCGAGCACCCTCCACGCTCCCGCGGCGATTCCGAGCGGCACTCCGACCAGGGCCGCCAGCCCGAACCCGATCAACACGCGCCGCATCGTCGCCGCGATACTGGCCGCCAAGGCGCGTTCGGTCCAGAGGGTCCCGAAGCTACGGAATACTTCCGCGGGGGACGGCAGGATCACCGGAGACACCAAGCGCGTTTCGGGCGTCGCGCCGAGCGTGACCAGCCACCACAAGACGCACAAGAGGGCGACAGTGCCGGCGCCGAGGAGTTTCGCCGTCAGGGGCGGCGGCGGCACTCGCAGGTCGAACAGCCGCGGCTGCATGATCTACTTCGGCGCCTCCGCGGGATAGACTTTGATCTCCACGCGGCGGTTCTTGGCCTGATTCAGCGGATCGTTCGGATCGGCCGGCCGGCTCCAACCCTGGCCGGAGCTCGAGAACTGGTTGGGCTGCAGCGTCGAGAACTTCTTTACGATCGCCTCCTTCACCGAGTTGGCGCGATTGAAGCTCAGTTCCTGCACCGCGCTCTCCGGCACACGCCCCTTCATCGACGAGTCCGAGTGTCCCTCGATCACGATGCGCCCGGCGCCGAACTGCCCGGCGAGTTTGCCGACCTCTTCCACCACGAAGCTGACGTTCGGGTCGTAGAGTTCGTCCACTTCCTTGCCGTTCACGACTTTCGAGACCTTCTTCATCACGTCCCAGGAATTCGGGTAGAAGTGGATGACGATCGTCTTGGTCAGGATCTCTTCGCTCTCGCCCTGGATGGTGGAAGCCGCCGCCGGCGCGAACTGGATGTCGTATTCGTTCTTCTGGTTTGCGTACTTCGGCTCTTTCTCCAGCTTCTGAATGACGCTGAAGTCCATCACCTGGTCGAAGTCGACCTTCTCGCTCACCGCGCCGATGCGCTTGTAGAGGAAGTAGGCCATGTTCCAGGTACGCTCGAAGTTGGTCGGGTTGTTCTGATTGAGGAAGAACTCGCGGTTCTCGGCCCAGTTAGTCGAGTGCGCGTCGCCGAGCATGCCCAGCGCGTCGCCTTCCGGGATCGAGTAGCCCGCGGCCATCAGCTTGGCCACCGTCTGCTTGTTGGGCTGTTCCTTCAACGCCACCATGGCGTCGAAGATGCCGCGCACCAGGCCTTCGACCACGTCCGGGTTGTCCTTGGCGAAATCGGCGCGGGCGAACCAGACGTCGGCGATCAGCTTGTTGGCCGTCGCCGTGGTCACCAGCATGCGGTTGCCTTTGACCTTGGCCAGATTGTAGATATCGGGCGCCCAGCTTACGGCTCCGGAGATCGATTTATCGGCATTGAACGCCGCCGCGGCCTGGAATGCATCCTGCGTGAACTTGAACGTCACCTCCGCCGGTTGGACGCCGGCGTTGATCAGCGCGTTCAACGCGAAGAAGTGCGAGGGCGAGTTCTGCGCCAGGACCACAGTCTTGCCGCGCAGGTCGCCGACCGTCTTGATGTTTTCGCGGACGACAATTCCGTCGCCGCCGTTCGACCAATCCACCTGCTGGTACACGCGCGGCATCACGCGCGAGTCGCGCTTCAGGCTTTCGAGGAACAGGGGGATCATGTCGAGGGTCGCCCACCCGACGTGGACGCTGCCGGCAGCATAGGCGTCGCGCATGGCCACCGGGTCATCGATCAGGGTCAATTCGACTTTGAAATCCTTACCGCTTGGGCTCTTCCACACCTTCCCCGGCTTGAACCCGTTGTTCGCGAAAATGATGGGCGCCCACCCGGCCCAGACATTCATCGCGAACCGCACGGTGCGGTCCGCCATCGGCTTGTAGCTGGAGATGCCCTGCACGGGCGGCAGTTTGGCCGCCGGGACATACGAGTACTGCTTTGCGGTCGTGATCCCCTCGCTGTCAGGCGATTCGACGCTCTGTTTGAGTTCGTCCTTGCTGAATCCGCCGCCACCCTTAGTTCCGGGCAGGGCTCCGAAGCGCCACAGGCCCAGGCCAATCAGCGCCAGGGCCACCACGAGTACGCCTAAGTAAAACGCAGGTTTCGGGTTACCGTTCGCCATGATGATTTGTGCCAGTGCTCCTTTACACCCAACTACGAAAAGACGCACCCAAGAGTTCGATGAATCAGTTCTGCTGGGTGGCCGTTTCTTTCGCCACAGCTGGACCTAAGTCCTTTGCTGTCTCCGAGATCTTGGTGGTCTCGGGCGAACGTATGCCGAGTTCGACTTCGAACTGGGTAAGCGCATCTTCCGCCATCACCTTCTGCATCCGCTCTTCGGATTCGATGTCGGCCAGTCCCTCGGTTGACAGGTCGGCCGCCACTCTGGCCTTGCCCCGGTTCTTGTCGATCTGCCCCTGGATCGCCTGCTCGAGTTGACCGAAGTCGGTGGTCACATTGAGATCGAAGCTGTGGGCGATGGCCGCCACTTCCGCCTCGGCCGCGCTCATCTTCAACTCCGCGTCGTATTTCTGAATCCGCTCGCGCACCTCACCCAGCTTGTGGCTCGCGTGTTTGATCTTCTTCAGATTGTTTTCGTACGCGGTTTCGTGCATGTGGAGTTGCTCTTCGTGGCCGGCCACTTCCTTCTTGGCCTTCTGCAACTCCAGCGCGAACTTCGCCGCCGTCTCCCGGTCCCCGGCCCTCAAATAGGCCTTCACCTCGACCTCGAGCTTTTGCACGTGAGACCGGCTGGTCGACGCCTGGCGCGTCACGCGCTCCACCAGGGCGCGATAGATCTCCAGGCCCTTGCGGCCCTCCTTGAGTTGCTCCACGGCCTGATCGTGCTCGTACTGCATCTGGGCGATCGGGTCGGCTTCCCAGAAGACATTGGCGATCTTATTCAGTTGGGCGCGAATCGCGCTCCAGAACTTTCCCAGAATCATGACAGTCCGCTCTCCTTGGTGAGACTCCGGATGGAGTGTAACACGCCCGAACGCGGGCCGGAATGCTTGTGGTGGGCTGGTTGATGATCGGGTTCTACTCGTTCGGCGACACAGCAGTCGATGCGCGTGCATCTCTCCGCCCTCGCACTGGAGCACCGAATCCTGCAGTGGTAGTCCATCACGCCCATTCGATCTGCTCGAAGATGGCGCGAAGACGCTTTCCTTTCTCCGGGTTGACCATCTCGACGAACCCAACCCGACCCTCAAGGTGTGAACGGAAGTGCGGATGACCTTCGCGATTCTGGCTTTCGGGGCCAAGCCGGCGGCAGTTGTGGAGCGTGGCCTTGAGCCGGTCGAAGTCGGCTCGGACGACGTTCACGTGTTGATTGGCCACGAGACCCGCCAGGTATTGCCGCACGCCTTGCCTCATGATCCGCGTTTTGCGGTGATGCACACTGAGCCCCTCCTCGTGCAGGATCGCGGCGACGTGCGTCGAGAATCGCTCCACAGACCTCTCGAATTCTCCGGCACCGGAAAACGCGAGATCGTCCGCGTAGCGCGTATACTCGACGCCAACCGCGGTGGCGAGGCCGGCTATCCGGCAATCCACGCGATACGAACACAGGTTTGCAATAGCCGGCGACGTCGGTGTGCCTTGAGGCAGATGTGGCCGGGAATAGAGGATCCGCGCTTCCCGTAGATGCTGGGGATCGACAAACACGTCAAACCCAAGCTCTTTCCAGGCGGCGCCGGGCGCCTCATTTGTGCAGATCCCTCCCAACAGATCGGCGACCGCCTCGGGATAGCCCATCGTACGAAACAGGGCTTGTACCCTCCGACCGGCAAACGAAGGAAAGAAATCCCGAAGGTCCATCCGCAACACAACTCGCTTTCCCACGTGCGGAGTGACAAAGGTCAGGATGGACCGGCCTTTGACAAATCCCTGCGCCGCGGGATGAGGCGGAATCTTATCGAGAATCTGAGTGAGAATCCGGCGCTGAAGGCCCTTCAACCGCGGCTTTGGCATTTCGATCAAGCGAATGTTGCCATACCGCTTGGCCAGGACCCGGTAGTGATAGTGACTCAGCGGCGGGCAATTCGTCCTGCGTCCGAGTCCCTTCAGGTCCGCGAACCACTGTAGTTCGCCGGGAGTGAGGCGAAGCCAGTCGGCCAAGGCTCCGGTGGATTCGATGACCGGAACCTCCCATCCCCTCGCCGCCGCAACCGGCTGCATTCGGTGGGGCTCGGTCAGCCATTGCTCGACAGACAGTTCGTGGAAGTACTTCGCAGAGGCGCGGCGAAAACCTGCGTCCTGACAAAGAAACTGAACTACTTCACGCCGCCTTGGCCGCGGAAGACCCGAAAAGGCGTCGACATACCTCTGGGCGAGGGGCCGGAGCCAGAGCCACGGCCTTCCCAGCATTCGGGTGGCCCGAAGAACAATCTGGTCGACGGCGGGATCGCCCGCGAGGAACGACTCGGCCAGTGCGGGCAACAGCGATGGATTGGGCATCGCAAAAACGGCGGCGGAATGCTCCAACGAGTCTGACCTTGCGTGAGCCTGTCTGCGCCCGCAGCGCAGTGCCGCTCACGCGACGAAAGCCGAGTTCTTCACGATTCCCTGGGGTAACCCCAGAGAGGCCAGACCGAACTCGAAAGCTCGATCGCAGCCCTGCTTGAAGCACGCCGCCGCAGAGGCATCATAACAACAAACTCCCTCGAGTCCCAGGGGCGGGTATAACCCAAGTTATACTAGTAGGGATGAAGACAGCGGTCTCTCTTCCCGATGACCTATTTGAGTTGGCCGAAATCACCGCGAAAAGGCTTCACATATCCCGCAGCCGGCTGTACGCCAGAGCAGTCGCTGAGTTCGTGAATCGCGTTCAAGCAGACAATGTCACCGAACGGCTGAACCAGGTCTATGGGAAGGCGCCAGCCGCTCTAGATCCCGCGCTACAACATGCCCAATTGCTCTCAATCGACGAGGAATCGTGGTGAGCGAAGCCGGGCTCGAGAGAGGTGAAATCTGGTGGGCCGACCTGCCCCAACCTCGCGGCTCTGAGCCAGTACACCGGCGTCCGGTTCTGATCATTCAAGCTGACCCTTTCAATCGCAGCAGGATCCAGACCGTGATTGTGGCTGTCATCACCAGCAATATTCAACGGGCGACGGCTCCAGGCAATGTTTCCGTTTCCAGTCGAGCGGCCGGATTGCCCAAGGACTCGGTTGTGAACGTGTCGCAGGTCCTGACTCTGGACCGACGGTTTCTGACAGAGCGCGCCGGAACGCTGCCCCCCCGACTGCAAGCGGCGGTTGACGACGGCCTACGCTCAGTGTTGCAACTCTAGCTTTTGGCGTTTCGCTATTGCCAGCCCGGACACCAAGCCCTCGTTTCGCTACACTGGTGCGTTCTCCATGTTGTTGGAACTCAAGGGGATTCAGAAGCGATTCGGCGGCGTCATCGCGCTCTCGGACGGCAACCTCTCCGTCCGCGCCGGCGAGGTGCACCTGCTGCTCGGCGAAAACGGCGCAGGTAAGTCTACGCTCATGCGAATCGTCGCCGGCCTGTATCCGCGCGATGCCGGCCAGATGCTGTGGAACAGCCAGGAAGTCCACTTGGCTAACCCGGCGGAAGCAGCCGCGCTCGGTGTGGCGATGGTCCACCAGGAGTCGCTGCTGGCGCCTCACCTCTCCGTCGCCGAGAACATCTTCCTCGGCCGCGAGGGACGTCATCCGCTCGGATACGTGAATCGCAGCCGCATGGTGGCCGAGGCCCGGCGCCTGATCGAGGAACATCGGTTTCCCTTGCAAGCCGATTGGCGCGTCGACCGCCTGAGCCCGGCCGGCAAACAACTCGTCGAGATCTGCCGCGCCATCCTGCATGGCTCCAGCCTGCTCATCTTCGACGAACCCACCTCGTCTTTGTCCGAGGCCGAAAGCCAGGAAGTCTTCCGCATCGTCCGGGCCTTGCGCGAGCGGCAGATGGGCGTCATCTACATCACCCACCGCCTGGAGGAACTGCGCTCCGTGGGTGACCGCGTGACCGTCTTCCGTGACGGCCGCAGCGTCTACTCGGGAGAACTGGCCGCGATCTCGACCGACCAGATCATTCACCACATGGTGGGCCGCGAAGTCTCGTCGATCTATGAACGCCAGTCGCTGCCGCCCGGAGACGAACTACTGCGCGTCGAGGGACTATCCGTCAACAGCAAGCTGGAGAACATCTCCCTGACCCTGCGCGCCGGCGAGATCGTCGGCCTGGGCGGACTCGTGGGCGCGGGACGCACCGAACTCTGCCGCGCGATCTTCGGAGTCGACCGGGTGGATTCGGGGCGCATTCTTGTCAAAGGCAAACCTGTAACCATCGGGTCGCCACACGAGGCGGTCGGCCATGGAATCGCGCTGGTCACCGAGGACCGGCAGCGCACCGGCGTCGCCCTGCGCCTTCCGATCTCGAGCAACATCATGCTCGCCAACCTGGCCGCGGTGAGCCGCGCCGGAGTTGTCGACGGCGGCGAAGAAACGCGCGCGACCAGTTCGTACATCGAGAAGTTGCGCATCAAAGCGTCGTCGGCGCGGCAACTGGTGGGGCGGCTGAGCGGCGGCAATCAGCAGAAGGTGGTGATTGCGAAGTGGCTGTTCCGCGACGCCCACGTGTTTCTGTTCGACGAGCCGACGCGCGGCATCGACGTGGGGGCGAAAGCCGAGGTCTTCGAGCTGATGGATTCGCTGGCGCGCTCCGGCGCAGCGCTGCTGATGGTGAGTTCGGAACTGCCGGAACTGCTGCAGGTGGCCGACCGCATTCTGGTTATGCGGCAGGGCCGGATCACGGGGGAAGTATCGCGCGGCGCCAGGCAGGCGGATATTTTGCGGCTGGCCACGTTGAACCAGTCGCGGCCGCGGGGGGAATCATGATTCAGCGGCTGCTGCCGTTTCTCAGTCTTATTCTGCTCTTTGTTTTTCTTTCATTCGCGTCGCCGCACTTCCTGACGAACACGAACCTGTCGAGCGTGGTTCGCCAGACGGCCGTGATCAACATCATGGCCCTGGGAATGACCATGATCATCATTGCCGGCGGCATCGATCTGTCCGTCGGCTCCATCCTTGCCATCGGCGGACTGATGGGCACAATGGCGATGGAGAAGGGAGTGCCGATCCCGGTGGGCGTCGTGATCGGCATCGGCGCCGGTCTGCTGTGCGGCTTCACCAACGGGTTTCTCATCACCCGCCTCCGGGTCGAGGCGTTCATCGTGACGCTGGGCATGCTCGGCATCGTTCGCGGCGTGACGCTGATCATCTCGAACGGCCTGCCGGTGCATCGCATCCCGCAACAGTTCTCGTTTCTGGGCGAAGGCAACGTGCTTGGCGTGCCGTTCGTGTTGTGGATTCTGGTGGTGTGCGCACTTGCCGTGAACTTTGTGCTCGAGCACACACGCCTTGGCCGCTATGCTTTCGCCATCGGCAGCAACAAGGAAGCCGCCCGCTATGCCGGCATCCCGGTCTCGTTTCACACTACCGCCGTCTACGCAATCGGCGGCGCGCTCACCGGCCTGGCCGGAATGATTGAAGCGTCGCGCCTGATGACCGGCCAGCCCACCGCGGGCCAAGGATACGAACTACAGGCTATCGCGGCGGTCGTCATCGGCGGCGGCAGCCTGCACGGCGGCGAAGGCAGCGTCGTCGGCACGCTGATTGGAGCGTTCATCATGGGACTGTTGTCGAACGGCAGCGACCTGCTGGGCGTGTCTCCTTACCTGCAGCAGGCGCTGATCGGCGCGGTGATCATTCTCGCCGTCACCGTCGACGAGATCCGCAAGCGCAAGACGACCTGAACGTCACGCCAGGATCAGCCGCGACAGCACGATCACCGCGGCGTTGATCAGATCGGACATCACGCCGCCACCCACGGAGATAACCAGGAAGGCGCGCGCCGAGGGGCCGAAGCGCCTCCGGAATTCCTCCAAAGCCGCGAAGCTGTTGGCCATGGTCCCAAACATGAATCCGAAGAAAGCGCCGGCGATCAGGGCGGAATCAAAAGTCCGCCCGAGGAGCCGATAGGTGAGCCAGCACCAGCCCAGAGTGAGCGGAAGCTGTGCCGCCACGATCGCCAGGATCGGCGCGGCCAACCCGGTCAGTTCCCAGTAGCGTAGCGTCCACAGCGCCAGGGGGATAAACCAGGAGAGCGCAATCAGGCCCAGCATCGTGTTGCAGTTCCCGTCCACTCCGAGGACCGGTCCGGCGATCCAGCGGAGCACCGCGGCGACGATCATCGCGCCCACGTAGGCCGGAAGAGTCGCTGAGTAAGAGCGCAGCCAAGCGTCGAAGCCCAGGTTGAGCAGGTGGCCCAGCCCCATCGCCGCGCCGTACAGCAAGAGCGTGCGGGGAAGGGCGGCCAGAGCGTCTTTGGGGAGCAGGGGGTGATTCGCCGTCACCGGCTCAACCTCTGCGAGCGGTTCCAGCCGGTCCCGGCGCACCAGGAAGGCGCCGAACGCTCCCGTCAGAACTCCGGCGACCAGGATTCCGGCGATGGCCGACGCCAGCGCCACCGACGTCGCACCGCGCGCGCCCGCCTCTTCGAGCACCGGCCCAAAGGCCAGGGACGTGGCAGGTCCGCCGGCAAAGGCCACCGCGCCCGTCGCGATCCCGATGAGGGGATGGAGGCCAAGCGACTTGGCCAAAGCCACTCCCAGGGCGTTCTGCGCCAGCGCGCCCAGCCCGAACATCCCGAGCAGCACCAACACGGGACGGCCTCCGCGCCGCAGAGACTCCTGATCCAGGCTGAAGCCGATGGAGGTGAACAGCATGACCATCGCCAATTGCTGCAGCGTCGGATCCACCTGCAGCGCGATTCCGCCCGAGCGCAGCGCCAGGGTCGGGGCCGCCAGCAACAGGCCGGCGACGATAGGCGGCGGGATCAGCCAGCGCCGCAGCAACTCGAGGCGGCCGTACAGGGCCGCGCCCGCGGCGATGGCGATCGCACCCGCGCCGAGAACCAGGAAGCTGTTGATGGGAAGGACTGTCATGCGGGCGAGGAATCACGCCGGGCTCTCAACGTATCACAAGTTTCCGGCTATCGCCCGTCCGAGAATCGCGGGTAGTCCCGGTAGATCTTTCTCCACTCCACCGGGCGCGTGTACTCCCGCCCGTGATGGAAGTTCACGACGTTCTCCATCGTCTCGACCACCAACTGGAGGCCCCTGACCAGGAACAGGTCCGCGCGGTACAGCACCCCCATGTCGGACGGATGGTCGATCACCTCGGCGAACGTCTCGGTGGTCCGGCGGCCCAGGCGGCGCGCCTCGCGGAACTGTTCCATCGCGGCGTCCAGGCGCTTCACAAAGGACGCGCGATCGACGCGGGCCCGTTGGTGGAACGCTTCGGCCAGCGCGAGGTAGGCGCCACGCGCGGCGGCGAGCGTCTGGAACAGCAGCCGGTAGGACTCGGTCTTGTTGATCAGGTAGCGTAGCTCTTCGCCGCCGGAAGGCGCCACCTTCGCCGAAGCCGCCTTCATCCGGTCGAGCGCCCGTTGGAGATTTGCAGCCGCGCGAGTGAACTGGCGCACCCGCTCGTGGCTCACGCTGAGGAAACCCTGCCACTCCTTTGGCCCATCGAAGGGGTTGGGCTGGCTGTAGTAGCGGTACGCCAGCGACACCTCCGGGATCACTCCGCAGCAGCCGAAATTCCCAAGCTGGGCCCAACCCATGAACTCTTCGTTGCGCTCCAACAGGTCGAATGCGGCCACCATCTCCGCCGCCGCGGCTTCCCCAAACAGGCGCTTTGCGTACCCTTGATAGAACTGCCGCGGCGTCAGCGCCGGGTTGTATGCGCCTTCGGCGAGGTAGCGGTAATTCTGCTCCATGCCCCGGGGGCGATTGAGTTGCCCGGCAAAACCCGCCACTCCGTTCTCTACCGAACCCTGCAGGATCCGGTCTTTGTAATACAGGTTGACGTTGAACTGCATGCCGAACATCCCGCTGTCGTCATCGAGGCGCGGCACCACCGTGCGTTCGCGCTCGCCCATTCCACCGAAGTAGTGCATGGGCACTCCGGGCGAGGTCCAGATGGCGCGCGACTCCATATCGGTAAACGGAATGCTCTTGGGAAAGATCTTGTCGATCACGGGCAGAATGAAACTTCTGCCGATGGCGCCGACGCCGACTCTGGCTCGCGGCACCACGCGATCGCGCGCCTCGATCATCTTTTCCAATATGTGAACCGAGCTCACGGTCGAATCGAGCACCACCAGCGGATTGCGTTCGTAGGCCGTGTACCAGGCCTTCCACAGATCGATCACGGCGTCGAACCGGGGCCGGTTGGCCAACACCAGCTTGCGGTTCAAGTCGTCGGGACAATCGGGGAACATTTCGGGGACATACAGGAAATAGCCTTCCGCTTCAGGGTACGTGTCGACGAGGGCGCGAAGCCGGTTCTCGTTCATCTCGTGCAGTTCCGGATCCGCCGGACACATGTGCGTGCCCAGGATCGCCGAGAAGGGCAGGGGCAGATTCGGAGCGCGGTTCGCCAGCCGCGCCAGGTTGCCGGGGAGAGTGGTCGGATCGACGCAGAGCCACACTTTGATGCTTCGTGCATTCGCGTAGCGGATGATCCCGGTAAGGAATGTCTTCGACACGCGAAACGCCTCCTCCGGCGTCTCGACGTCCTGGAATTCCATCGGAGCCATCTTGCTGCGGCCGCCAAAGAGACTTTTTCCCACCTCGACGTCTCTGATGAGGTTGGAGCCGTAGTGGTACCGCCACGACAGATAGCCCGTCTCCGGTCCGGTAGCGTCGCCGAGCAGTTTGGTCTCGCCGCGGTAGCCGAAATCGATCCACGGCTCGTGCTCGAACCAGAAGAATTGCACCCAGTTCAGTTTGAGCTTGCGCATCTGGTCGAGCATCACCTTGACCTCGGCGAGATTCATGATGCCGCGGCTGGGATAGATGTTCGAGATCAACAATCCCCGGCGCGGGAACGGCGTCTCGATACGGAGTTGCAGGGCCGGAAGAGCCAAGTCCGATGATTTGGCGGGAAGAACATCCTTGGTCAACAGAAAGGTGACGCCCAGCCGCTCGATGAGATCGTACACGGCGTAGAGGGTAGAGATGGCGTCGTTGCCGCCGGCGATCACGTGGGTACGCCTGCCCTCGGTCACCGTCCACAAATAAAAGGAGTCGGCCTTGAGCGTGTCGAAGCGCACGGCCGGGATCCTCGAAACCAGGTCGCGCACGCGCGGGTTGGCCGAGGGCCCGCCGATCAGGATGAGGACGGGTTCCGGTCTCGAGGATGCCTCCGCAATCCCGACGATGGGAGCAGTGACTCCGGTGAGGGTCTGGACGTAGCGGCGAAGCTCTCCTGCCGCGAATCGATCCTGGTTGTCCGCCACGATGACGAACCGGGTCGTGCCGGATTCCACAAGGTGGGTTTGCGCCAAACAGGAGGCGGTCCAGGTTAGGATAAGGGCACGAAGGATCCGGGCGGCGAGTTGCATGGTGACTCCTCTCGCAGCCTATAGGCTTTTCTCGCGGCGAGGAAGGGCCCGCATTGGACCGGCACCCCTGCGAGACCAGGGGTGGGCCCACACCAACGCCCTGTCCGCAGCCTTCCGGCCGCGGTCTCGAGTTTCTACATTTTCGGCTGACCGCCAATAACCCGTAAGCGCCATCGTCAGATGCGCGCTTGGAGATTGCCCGCGTTGTCAACTGTAGGGGCCCATGTGGCGGCCCCAGAGTTTGGCTCTTTCATGCGAACCATAGGGGTCGTCGCATTTCCGCGACCCCCCGCCCGAAGGCCTGATGGTGCGGCCGAGTCTCAGTGAATGCCTTCGTTGCGGCGGAATCAGGATCAGTGGAGTGGGCGCTTCCGGTGGACAGTGGAGAGGTGCCTGGCACCAACTCTCGACCGAGGTGAAGGGGGCAGGGGGTCGCCATTAGAAGTCACGCCTCATTCCCCAAATGGGAGTGGTCAGTCCTTGGGTCACGACCAAATCTGGTGCCAGGCACCAGTTCCCAAAGGCCATCCGGCAAAATGGTGCCAGGCACCTCTTCCGGAGCACTCCCTCAAGAACACGTCTCTGTCGGGGCGCACTGTGCCGCTTCGGGAGTGAACGCCCTTCCGGCGTGGCCCCTCGCTTGCAGTAAAGACTCCGTGCCGCGACCGCGCCGCCACTTCCGTTACTCCAGCCTCTACCACGTCGTCCAACGCGGCAATAAAGGCCAATTCGTCCTGCT
>JBJXGR010000418.1:0-4782 GCA_046160045.1 Bryobacteraceae bacterium | reverse complement strand
ACGGCCCGCCAGGCATCCAGCCACACCACACCCGCCAAGTCCGGGCCGCCCAGGTGCGTAACCGCGCTGCTCCAAACGTAGTCGCCGGCCGACTGGGTCAGCCCCGCCCGAACCGGGTTCAGTTCCATGTATTTGATCACCGCCCCGACGGCCCCCTCCTCCACCACACAAGAATAGAATCGATTCTGCCACACATGCCCTGAACTTCTCTCCAGCGCGTTGAGATACCGCGCGTATCGTCCGTGGACCTCACGCAGCGTCCGGCCAACCCCTGCTCGCTGGCCGGAACTGCAACCAGGTGGACAGGTAGTAGTATTCAGAGTATTGCTTCAACAGGCCCAGGTATACCCTACGATCGGCGGGGGAATAGAACACGTCGCGGCGTGCGTTTCCCCGTTGGGTAACATGGTGGGCACTTGCTAATTTCCGGTCAGCGCGGCAGCCAGAAACCGGAGTTCGGACTCCACTTCGGCGGGATCGGCCACAGTATCCGCGATTTCCTGGCGAAAGAGTTCGCGATACCTCTTGCGAAGTCTGTGAATCGCAACTTTGAGGGCTCCCTCTGAGGTGTTCATTTCGCGAGCCAGCGTGGCATACGGCGCATCGGAATGTCCGAGAAGGAACACCTTCAACCGCTCGAAATGCTCCGGGCGGCCGTGATGCACGAACTCCTCCCGCAATTTCTCCACGACCCGGTCGAGCATGGTGAGCGCCCAGCGCCGTTCGAAGATCCGCTCCGGTGTCTCATCGTGTGTAGGCTCGCGTTGGTAGCGTTCTTCGCCGGACGAGAATTCAAGCGGCAGAACTGCCCCGCCGCCACGTTTCTGCGCGCGCTGGCGATCTTCTTCATCGGCCACAAAGAATCTCAGGGAAGTCAAAATAAAGGCCCGGAACCGTCCCTTTTCCGGGTCAGCGCGATCGAGATATCGCCCTTCCAGCACGCGCATGAAAAACTCCTGCGTGAGATCCTGCGCCTGATCGGCCGGATAACCGCGCCGGCGCAGATAGGCGTACAACGGATACCAGTAGTTCTCACACAGAGAAACCAGAGCGGACCGGGCTTCCTTCCGATGTGGAGCGCCGGCCGCGACGACGAGGGTCCACCGCGTCGTCGGAAACTGGGATGATCCCAGCAGCGTGTGCACGGTGTGGCCGTTCGTCATTGTCTTATCCTTCCGGGCATTCTACGAAATCAGAATGAGGAGTCCGGTCTCCAATCGCCCTGCGTGAGGCTGCGTACCTGCGCCGCACGATCATTGAACCATGACCTTCACCGATGTGTCCGCCGCCATCCCAACGCTCAGCTGGAGTGCGGCCGATCCCTTGGGAGTCTCCACAGGCACGCGAAAGTTCACTTGGTAACCGCCGACCGTGCCTGGAAGCCCGACCGCGGCGAGCACCTCCGCCGGCTTGCCGTTTACCCTCACCTCCACGGCCGAGGTGACCGCCGCGAGGGGACTGGAAGGAAATGGCTTGCCCGGATCGACCTCCGGCTGCGTTGGCCCGAGGCCCGTGGCAAACAGAGACAGCACCTCCCCGGCGGCGGCCGGGTTGACGGCGGTCACCGGCTTGTAGTCGGAAGTATGGGTTACGGCCGGCCCGCCGGTCGTCACTGCCACACGCGGCGTATCTCCAGGACACGCCAGCGCCTGCCCTCTCAGCAAGAAACCGTGGAACGCGGTGCTGCCGGCGTTTTGATAGCGGCCCACAATGTCACCTCCCTCATTCATGGAGGCCGACCCGGTAAAAGACGCGCCGGGGAATGCGATCAAGCGGAAGAGTCCGTCTTTCAGCAGATACCCATATCCCACGCTGCCAACCATATACCGGCCGATGATCTCGCCGCGCGCGGTCAAGGCAGTAGAATTCGTGTAAGTCGAACCCGGCACATCGAGGATCGTGTAATCACCGTCGCTCAGCAGGAAAGCGTGAGCCAAACCGGAGATCGTGCAGATGCCCGAGATCTCCCCTGCCGCATTGATCCCCGTTGCGGTCGAACTCGTCGACCCTGGAGGGTCAATCGTGACGTATTCATTCCCGCTCCACCTGAACCCGTGGTTCACATTGCCGCTCGTGTACGTTCCCACCACATCGCCGGACGGGCTGACACCCCAGCCTTGCGTGGACGTTGCACCTGGGAAGTCGATCGCCGTGAATTGGCCTCCACTCAGCCGAAATCCGTGGAAAATGCCGTCCGCACTCCGGTAGAGCCCCGAGACATCCCCACGATTGTTGATCCCACGCGCGTCCGTCAAGGTAGCGCCCGGATAGTCGATGGTGGTGAATTGGCCCCCCGTCATCTTGAATGCGTGTGTTACGCCGGCGATCGTGTAGGAGCCCACGATATCCCCGGCCTTGTTGATGGCCCAGGCCAGCGTCTGGGTTGATCCTGGGAAGTCGATGGAGGCGTAGCTTCCGCCCTGTCCCATGGCGGTCGATGCGGCGACTACCGCAACTCCGAACGTAAGCAAGAGATTCTTCAGTTGTGATCGCATTTCTGTTCCCCTTCCTGGTGGCGCCGCTGAGCGCCACTACGAATAAGGAATCGGGAACGAAAAAGTTACAGCGGCCAAGGCCGGCTGCTTCGTCCCTCACAGCGGCAATGCCGTTCCCGGCCCAAACAACTCATAGTGAAGTGCGACTTGCAACTGCTCCACTTTGTTTGTAGGCTCGCCCCGCCTCAGTGCGGACAACGCACGAAGAACCGGTGCTTCCCGACAGAGCCAAGGCAAGGGCGCCAGCCTAATTGGACGTCCCGACCCGTCTGTGGCGCCTCCATCGGCCAGTGCATCGGCGCGTGCTGGCGCGACATCATCGATGTCTCTCACCAGACTGTGGGGAATCGCCCCCCTTAGCGAACCACGGGGCCAAGATAGCGGTCCAGCCAGGCAAGCGCTTCGCGCACTACCTGTGTCCGATAAACCATCACATCGTGCGCCGAATCATACACGACGTGCCGCTTGTCTTTCTCCGGCGTGCCAAGCCAGCGAAAGAAGGGCTGCTGCGAGGTGGCCAGAGGGAAGGTATAGTCATAGCGTCCGTTGAACATCAAAACCGGCGCCCGGAAGCGGGGCAGGAAGTTGAACACGTCAGTCTCGGGCAGCGGAGCCGCCTCCAGGGAAAGCCCACCCGCGAACAACACGGCGGTCTTGAAGCGATCTTCAAGCGACACCATGACCGGGGCCGAACTGGCTCCCCAGCTTACGCCGACATAGCCGAGTTTAGAGGCGTTGATGTCCTCACGTGTCAGAAGGTATTCCACGGATCGTCTTAGGTCCTGGTGCCTCCTCACGTTTCGCTCCTTCTCCTCGACCGCCGTCCGCGAGGGAGGCAACCGGCGGCTGAAGGTGCCAATGTACATTGGGTAGATCATCGCCCGCCCGCTTCGAACAATGAACTCGACACGGTTGAAACCGTCCAGGCTGGGCAGGGTCCCGGACACGGCCCCGGCGGGAGGAAAAAAAACGAGCGCCTGATAAGGCGGCCTGGCGTTCTTAGGAAGAAACAGGAACGCCGGCACCCGCTCGGTCCCGTAGGCCGCTTCGAAGCTTACCCTCTCTTTCCTCCAGTACGGGGAGCTGTCATCCACTTCCTCAACGGCCGCTTTCAGTTCCTTCGGTTCATAGTAATAGGAGCCGCGGATGATCCGAAATGCCTCGTCGCCCACCGGCTTCTCGCGCGAATAGTCACGATTCCTACGGGGCTTTGGCGCCAACATGGGTTCCGGCGGCGGTTTCGTATAGCGAACGCAGCGAAATCCGTTCTGCGGACTGCGGTCAAAAGGGGGCTTGGCGTCCGGCTGATTGAACTGGTAGGTGGGGCTGCTCCAGGCGCCGCCGAGGATAAAGCGGAATCCGCTGTCTGCCTCGTTCCAACTCCACTCCTGGAGGTTCCCTGCCATGTCGAAGGTCCCATAAGGACCGATTCCCTTGAAGGCGCCGACACTCGCCGGACCTTGGCCGCCAAAGTTGCTGGCTGGAATCACGAACGGAGTGGTCCTGATGTCGGCCGCCCGAAACCAGTGGGAAATCGTCGGCAGGCTCTTACCGGCAAACTCCGCGTAAGCCGCCGCCTCGTACCAGCTCACGCCGGACACCGGGAAATCATCGTTTCCAGGAGGGAAGGTTCCACCTTCCCAGGTGGATGGACCGGGCCGGCCTGTGGCGTCGCGGAACTCGCCCATGGCTTCCTCCCAGGAAAGCGGCCGGCCGTTCTTTGAGAAGGCGACTTTCCAGTATTCCCGCCTCTCATATCCACCCCGGTCGACGAAGTCCTTGTACTGCCGGTTGGTGACCTCATACCGGTCGATGAAGAACGGCTCCCGGGGAATTTCGACGGACACCCGGCTGATTGTGGTGCCGAGCGCCTGGATTACGGGCACAAGAACCATTCCGGCCGGAACCTCGCCCTGCGGCGGGAGTAGGAAACGAATCCTGTCCCACCACGTGCAAGCCGCTCCCGTGGCTTCGGCAAAACCTGGCTTGACTGCCTTCCAGCGAAAGTAGCCGTGGGGGAGGCGCATATCCTTCATCGGTGTCGTTCCAACGTAGCGCCACGGCTTCTGTTCCCCCATTTCGCTCAGGTAGATTTCCGCTCCGGGGGGATCGGTCTCGATCAGCGGAGCGTGCGTTACTTCCGGCCAGAGCTGCTGGAGCTTAGCCCGGATTTCTCATCACATAACACCACCAAAGCAAGGGTGGCCTTGTATGGCAGCAAGACCAACGCGGAATTAGGCGGCGGCCCGCATTTACTCGTTTCGACGGACGCTTTCAGACTCTCTGG
>JBJXGR010000417.1:0-9045 GCA_046160045.1 Bryobacteraceae bacterium | reverse complement strand
CCGGGCGACGTTGTTTGTCGCCCGGCGCTTCGCGATTTCCGCCCGCATTCTCAGCCGCGCGGTAGGAACTGGTTTTCAAGGGGGTGTCCATGGGCCTGCAGCCCACTAAAGGTGATGAAAAACGCGCTTGCAGCCCCGAGCGTTGCCAGGATGCACGGAACGTCGCGTTCGTCCAGCGCCTGTGGTCAGATGGCGAGCCCACGAATACCGGACGCCGACTGGTCCAACCTCTCGACGGAAACGCGCAAAGGGGATGTCCCCGAATGGATCTTCTCACAACAAACGCTTCTCGAAGGATGTCTTCTCGAACGCGTCCCTGCTTCCGATCGAACAATCCTTTTGCATCGCCGGGTCGCTGGGTCCGATAAGGACCGGGGCGGCCGCGTAGCGGGACCAGGCGGCAAAGGAACTCGCCTGGGCAGGCAAGAGGATTGCCGCGCGAACGGACGAAAGACTTGTGCCAATACATTCAATCTGTATCACACACCCGGGCTCTTCTCTCGGTCGAAAGCAGAGAATCCCGTTGTCGAGAAGACCTTGGCTTGATTAAGTTCAATGCGAACGCAAAGCAAGCGTCCCTTGAATTTCGAGAGATCCGCGCTGCCATTCCAGCGGACTTCGCCCGCCAGGCTGTCTCCGCGCAAGGGCTCGCAGTCGGCGAACGCGAATCCTTTTATCGGTGCCACCTGCGCCGGAGGCCACAACGTCGGCTCAATTAACTCAACTCGGATCCAGCCGTTGCGGGCAGTCTGATAGTTCAGAAGCATGCGCTCACCTCGACACCAACGCTTGTTCAGCGTCAGCCGCCCTTCGGCCTCGGCTTCAATGGCGACGAGTCGATCCGGCTTCCACATCGCCCACCGGAACTTCCCCCCTGGCGGGGCGTTCGGATCTTCAGGATAGTAATATCCCTCGTTGTGCCGCTCGTCGCTTGACCAGTAAAGCACTCCCCACTTGCCATTATTCAACGGGAACAATCCCGGAGTGGCGTAGACCGAGCCGGTCTCTCCACTTCCTTCTCCACCGAGCGGAATGATTGCGCGCCGTTCGGGCCATGCCCAGTTAAGCCCGTCGCGACTTACGGCTAGCTGAACATCGACCAGGTCCTGGGTGCGGCGGTAGATGGCTGGAAACATCAGATGAATCTTCCCATATGGATAGCGGCTGTAGGCATTGGTGTAATAGTCATCGGAGGGAGAATCCTGCGGATCAGGATGCATAACCAGTGTGGGTTGGGGCCAATGGCGAAAATCGTCCGTTTCCGACCGGGCGATGCTGCGCCGCCCGCCGTGGCCTGTGCGCCAGTAGCCAACGTACTTCTTTAGTCCCTCGTCATACAGGACGACATTCTGGGTGTCGCAGAATTTTCTGAAAAGCGGCTCGGAGATCTTGGTCCAGTGCAGCCCGTCCGGAGACACCGCTCCAAACACCTCTCCAAAAAGGCGCAGCTCCTTGCCATAGATGTCTGCCGGCGTGACGCCCTTTGTTTCGAGTTCTTTCACGAGCTGTTCCAGTTCGGGACTCCGGATGACTTTCCCTTGGTACTGCGCCGAGCCTTCCATCGTAATCAGCTTGTACCGCTCGGAAGGCGCAGCGCTCGGGTCGGAAAAAACGCTCCCTTCGATGGGTTTCGGGTAGACGACATTATTCTTCCTGGATCCATTGCGGTCGTACAGCCCAAGAGCCGGCTTCTGCCAGTGAAAACCATCCACGCTCTCCGCGTAGCAGAGCGAACCCACTTGGCCGGCCTTCCCCCTTGCTCCATACCACATTCGGTAACGCCCTTCCTCGCGCAGTATGTTGCCGAAGGTGCCTGCTTCCCACTCCCAGGGCTGATCCGCGACTAGGACTGGCCGCGACTTTTCCGGGGTTTGCACGGAAAGCCTTACGCCTCGAGGCGCCTCGCTTACCCAAGCCCGGCCATCCTTTTCGTAAGCCATCGCTCCTGGCCATATTTCGTACCAATCCAGAAACGGCTCGGGATCCATGCCCTCTCGTTGAGTCCCCTGCCACGACCATCCCAGGTTCGGAGTCCAGAGGTTCGACAGCCCACTCAACCCTGCCGCAGATGCCTTGCAAAACATACGCCTCGAAGGTAAGCCGGTTTTTCGCATGGTCTTTCGTCTTTTATCCTGGATTACTGCGTTACCTCCTTACTGTATCGCGACAGGGATCGTGTTACTGATGAGTCCGTAGCGAACGGACGGTGGTACAGCCGACCCGGCCGTTGCGTCGCTGGGAACGAGCCACTGTAATCTGCCAGACGCCGGCAGCTCCGGGCAGCAAGCCCCTGAGCTTAACGACGGCACGCCTTCCACCCACCGTCACTTCCGGCACGGAGCGCGTGAGGGCCTGCGGCGCAGCCGGCGTCGCCAGCGCCATCAGCTACCAGGGCTGTCGCCCAGGCGGGAGCCAAGGCCGAGCCCACTCGGGATCTGCAGGTTGATCTGGCTCGAAAACCTGGAAACGTCCCAACGCGATTCAACCTTGTTCTACTCTAGCCGGGCCGTTGGGTTCCGTTTCTTCGGCGCCGCGACCGGAGAAGGCGGGTCGGCATTGGTTGAGGAGTTGGTGGAAGGAGGAGACGATGCCGGCAGAGTTCTGGGAACTCTACTTACCACAGGTTGGGTCTACCTGCTCTTTTTCGGAGGTTTGCCCTTGCTCAACGGCATCTCGTACACGAAGATGTTGTGCGAGATGCCCTGGACTTCCACCTGTTCGGTGCGTACGGCCGTCCATTCGCGGATCGGATACTCGTAGGAGACCACGCGAGCGCCGTTCTTCAATTGCTTTTCGAAGTTCGGACGAAGCAACTCGTTCGAGCGCGTGAGCAGATACAGGGTGACCACGTCCGCCTGGCTGAGGTCTGTCTTCAGAGCATTGCCATGAACAATCTGGACAGAACTCGTCAGTCCCATGGCCTCCACCCGCTTGTTGGTGGATTTAACCAGAAAGTCCTTGATTTCCACGCCGACTGCCCGAGCCTTGAACCTCTGTGCCGCCGTGATGACCACTCGGCCATCGCCACAGCCTAGATCGTAAACCAATTCGCCCGGGCGGATGTGCGCTGCTTCGAGCATCCTCTCCACTACTTCCTGCGGGCTGGGGAAGAACGGGGCTAGGCTTTCGCTGTCAATTTGATACTGCCCCCAGAGGGGAACAACCAGGACGACGGCTAGCGAAAGAAGCGGCGCTTGCATGGCCTAATCGTGGGAGGCCGTATCGTGCCGGCCTCCCTTGGTTCTTACAATACGCGACATGATTTCGGTCCAGGCAAACCACAAGTCCCTGGGGCGGCTGATGGTAAACTCCTGGCCCTTAAAGAACTTCACCGCGTTGCCAATGGCATCCCGCCACGGATTGGCCTGCGGATTGAAGTTATAGTTCATATAGAACACCGGATATTCAGGAGCCCCTAACTGCCTGAGCGTATCTTCCGGAACCGGCTGGTCCAGCATCACCTTCGGTCCCGCGAAGATGACTGCGTCCGGCCTTTCCTTCCCGGTCAGCTCCCGGGTGATCAGGTCCGTCAGAAACAACGTCTCAGCGTTCTTCTCACTTAACTTACGTACATCGACCACACCCAGTTTCATCTTGTCCACCGCATCGCCCAGCGACGGAAAGTCGATCTGGTCGGCGGTGTCCTGCCGGTAGAGCACTTTCTGCTCCTGCATGTTGAACGCGACCAGCGAGAATGACCCGATCTTGGGTTCGCGGGCGATGTTGCGCAGGATCGACACCAGAGCGTTCGTGTCGGTGGGCTGCATGGAGGCGGCGTTGGAGTTCTGGGGCGCAAAATTGATCAAGACCTTGACGTTGAAGGGCTTGGTTTCCTTGTCCCGATCAATCGGCGGCTCTTCTTTGAAGGGCTCTTTGTCGGAAGCCTGGATGGCGCTGGGAGCGATCACCATATTCAGGTCTTTGTCCTTCGCCGGCAGGACTGCTTCCGACTCCCAGTAGTCCGAGCACACGCGTTCGGCCCGGTCCCGGATCAGCAGGTCGACTTGATACTTGCCCTCCCCCACGTCAAAGTTACCCTGGAGGAACGCGTTTCCCTTGGCATCTTCTTCAATCGCCGGAACCGAGATCTTCTGCGAGAAATAGGCCGTACGGTCGGAGCCGGCGGGCGTGACCCGGAAGATGATAGTCAGCAGGTCCTCGCTCCCGGACAGTTCTTTGAGGGGAATCGAGATCTCGTACCCGGCGTGGAATTTGAGGTCGAATCCAAGAAACGGCTTTACGGGAACGACCGAGCAGGGTAGGTCTTTCCGCGGCTCGCGCGCTTCCAGCACCGCCGAATCGGTGCCGTAGATCCGCACCAGGCCTCCCGAGCCGGAACTCGGCATCAACGCCTGGCCGAAGGCGTTCACGCAAAATAGACCGAGAGAAGAGGTAACCAACCAGCGAGCAGACACAGCGCCCATGGTTCCCAAGTGTCTAAGTCCTTCCAGGGACTCCTGTCCGCTCCCTGGCAGGTGCTCCTATTATGCCTCAGAATCTTCCGGTGGCAAGGGGTCTCTGGAACTTCCAGGTACCACCCTTTTTGCCACCTGATTCTCGTGTACCACATTCGCCGGTTCGAAAGAAAGGCCTGAGGACGTGAAATATTGAGTACCCGGGAAGTTCCCTGTGAGGGTACGCTACATACTGGAGTGAAAGCTGATGTTCCCAACACCGTCGGCGACGGATGCGGCTGGAGGTCTGTGGTGGATCGGAGTGTGGATTGTCTGTGGTCTCCTGTGCGGGGGCATTTGCGCCTCGCTGGCGATCGGTAAGGGACTTCCCGCCTGGGGCTGGTTTTTCGCCGGCTTCGCCGGGCTGCTGCTGGGGGTAGGCGGGGTATTGATGAAGCGCTCTGACCCGAAACCCGCTGCCGGCAGAACCGGGAGTCCGGTACTTTGCCCCTGCGGGCATGAGAATCATCCTGCCGCCCGCAGGTGCCTGGGCTGCGGGCGGGCGGTGACGCCTCGGGCTTCGTCGGAAGTTGATCATGTTTGACACTTTGCGGAACCTGGTACGACCTGTTCTGGACAGCCCCAACATGCCCACGCGG
Source organism: Bryobacteraceae bacterium (assembly GCA_046160045.1). Classification (GTDB taxonomy): domain Bacteria; phylum Acidobacteriota; class Terriglobia; order Bryobacterales; family Bryobacteraceae; genus CAZGUX01. Next base: position 3,992 of record JBJXGR010000417.1, on the reverse strand, counting down.
CGTCCGATCGTCAGCCGGCATCTGGAGAGTAACGTTCCCGGCCTGTACATCATCGGCGACCTGAGCGGCGCGCCCGTGGTGAAACTCGCCATGGAGCAGGGTCACCGGGTGGCGGTGCACCTCGCCTCCCGGCCCGACACCCGCAGCGGGCGTCCGGACGTCTGGGACATTCTGGTGGTCGGAGCGGGCGCGGCCGGGCTGAATGCCGCCCTGGTCGCCCAGGATCTGGGATTGCGCGTGCTCGTCCTCGAGAAAAACCGGATCGCCAACACCATCGAAGAGTTCCCGGAAGGCAAGTGGGTCTACGCCGAGCCGGACAGCGTGCCGCCCAAAGGGAAACTCTGGCTGGACGGCGCGACCAAGGAGGACCTGACCGCCCGCTGGAATCAGATCGTCCGGGACAACTCGCTGGACGTCCGCATCGAGGAAGGAGTCGAGTCGGTCGAACGGCAGAAGGACGACACCTTCGAAGTCCGGTCCTCGAAGGCGGCCTATCGCGCCAAACGGGTGATTCTCGCCTCCGGGCAGCGAGGCAACCCCCGCAGGCTGAACGTTCCCGGCGAAGATCGAGAGTCCGTGTACCACCGGCTCTACAGCCCGAAGCACTATCACGGCGAGGATGTCCTGGTCGTCGGCGGTGGTAACAGCGCGGTGGAGGCGGCGCTCGCCTTGTGCGACGCCAATCGCGTCGTTCTGTCCTATCGCGGCGACGGGTTCACGCGAGTTTTTAAGGACAACGGGCGCAAATTGCGCGAAGCGGTGGCCGCCGGCCGGATCGAAGTGATCTTCCAGTCGAGCGTTGTGCGCTTCGACGAGGACTCCTATGTTCTCGAGATGGCGGGCGCGGAACCCCGCCGGCTTCCCTACCGGCATGCCTTCGTCCTGATCGGCGCGGACGTGCCGGCGGAGTTTCTGCATTCGCTCGGCATCAGCCTGGAAAACGAGTGGACTGGCAATCCTCTCCTGACGGTGTTCCTGGTGGTGGCTACGCTCTGCGGGCTGTGGCTCTCTGGCGGGAAAGGGTTCCTCGCGGCGGGTGGGGCCTTGGCTTTGGCCTCGGCAGGCACCCTGGTCGGCCAGTCCATTCGCGGCAGCCGCTTCGCGCTACTCGGGCTGTCGTTTCTGATCTGCTTCACCATCTACGGCGTCAAGCAGGCCGATGGCTTCGAATTCTGGCCCTATCGGGGATGGGGCGCTAAAACCCTCGCTCTGTTCCACCGTCCCTGGTCATTCTGGTACACCGTACTCTATACCGGGGTCATGACGGTGTTCGGCATCCAGGCCATGAAGCGCTGGGGATTCGACCGCAACGATCGTTTTCAGATCTGGCGCTATGTCTGTCTGCTCAGCTTCCAATGGATCTTCTTTTTCCTGATCCCCGAGTATTTGTTTCAGTTGGCGGTCCAGTATCGATGGGTGGGCGAAAGGCTGGCCTCCGACCCGAACTTCGCTGGCGCGGCGTGGCGCTCCTACGGGTTGATCTATGCGTGGCCGCTGTTCTTCTACACGTTTTTCGGCAATCCGCATCAGGTCTGGGTGATCTGGGGGGTGGTGCTGACGTTCGTCCTGATCCCTATATTGGTGCTGTTCCACGGCAAGCGCTACTGCAGTTGGATCTGCGGCTGCGGCGGCCTGGCGGAGACGTTGGGCGACCGCTGGCGGCACCTGGCGCCCAAGGGCAAAGCCTCCATCCGGTGGGAGGACATGAACCGGTGGGTCCTGGGCGCGGCGGCAGCCGTCACGCTGATGGTGCTGTCGAGCGATGTCTATCACGTCTTCCGGAAGCCTGGCGCGCTGGGGCTCGAGTGGTATCACCTGGTTGCCGATGTGTGGCTGGTCGGCATTCTGCCGGTGACGCTCTATCCCTTTTTCGGCGGGAAAGTGTGGTGCCGCTACTGGTGCCCCTTGGCCAAGTTGATGCAGTTGATGAGCTCGGCCTACACCCGCTTCCGGACCAGCCGTTTTGCGATCCACTCCAACGATAAATGCATCGCCTGCGGCGAGTGCTCGCGCAACTGCCAGGTCGGCATCAACGTGATGAATTTCGCCCTGAAGCAGGAGGAGTTGAACAATGTCAACTCGTCGTGCATCGGCTGCGGGATTTGCGTGACGGTGTGTCCGATGGACGTGCTGTCGTTCCGGCCGCAGCCCGCCAACAGCCGGTTGATTCAAATCGAACCCGCGCGCGTGTAGGTCCGCCAAATGTGGAGCCGGCTTCAGTGTGGGGCGGCCCTTCAGGCCGCGGCGCGCTTTAGCGCGCCCCGCGGATGTTCCGTGGCGCTGGCTGAAGGCCGGCTTTGTGGGGCGGGCTTTCAGCCCAATGCCACTTAGTTTTCGGTTCGCAGTTTGGCATAAGGGAAGCGGCCTCGAATGTATCGATTAAAGAAAGATCCCTTGGATGTGGCGCGGAGCAAGTCCCGATACAAGCCCGGCCCAACGCCGGAATACTCGTAGCGAGTTCCATCACGAAAGTCCAATTGCAGATTCTGGCCACAACCGTCATAGGCGGCGGTGGCCAGAAGCCGGGAGTCCAGACTGACGCTTCGGGGTGTCACTGTGGTCATGAGCGCACCTCCTTGCTGCCAGAGGGTCGGAAGGGGAAATGTCCACCGCGGCCCCAGATCTCGCGCGAATAGGAACGCCTCCGAGGACGATTCGGCAGTTTGGTCTGGGCGACCACGCCAAGCAAGCGTTGCACTTCTTCGTGGAATTCAGCCGCAGTGTGGGCGCGCTGCAAATAGGGCCAAGCAGCAATCACGGCATCTTGGGCGGCGGAGAAACTCAACTGACGTGGCCGGATACCGGCCCCGGAAGCGGACAGGTACATAACCGCTCGGACCGTGTTGTAAGCGCAGACGGCCATTAGTACCTCCTTTTCCACCATGTCGCGGCTCTTGCTGGTCACCCGGTGCAAATCCACCGTACGTTTCAGACTGCGCAGATCCGTTTCGATATTCCACCGCAGTTTATACAGTGCCAGGATTCGTGCCGGCTTTACATCCAGGGTCGTGAACCAATACAAGAGCTCACCCTTGTTCGCAGGGTTCCGGCAGGCGACCACCCAGCCCTTGACCACTGCCCCTTCCGGCAAGTCGGGGTGTGCTTTCCGTTCATAGGAACTGGCCTTCCACTCCACCTTGCGGCGTCTTCCCGGTCGCAGGCCGTCGCCGCCCAGCACCTTCTGTGCGCGCGCGGCGGTTAACCGGAACAGCATCGGTCGTTGGGTTTGGTCCACGGTATAGGCAACCACAAAAATCCCGAAATTGCCGTCCGCTACGACGATCGCGTCAGCCGGCAACCTCCGTAGAGCCTCCCCAGCCAGTGCCTGCTCGCTAATCGCCCGCCGGCCATACATCGCTCCCCAACTCGGTCGCGTCGCCAGCCCCGTATGCGCATCGTGAAACGCCACCAGCAACATCGTCGGCCAGTGATTGTCACCGTGCTGGTTGCGCCCCGGTGGGAAAGCCCTCACCAATTCCCGTTCGTGCGCCAGTTGCAAGGTAGTGCCGTCGATCACAAACACCGGTCGCGGCACATCCGGCAATTGTTCCCGCATCCGTGCCTGGAGTTGTTCAAAAACGTGGTCGCACACGCTGCTGGCTACCAGTGTGGGCATTTTCAACCTCGCCTGACAATAGCCACCGGTCCGAGTGGAGATCCGGCCGTCGCGGATGCGCTTGCTCACCTCAGGCCGCGGTTGCCAGTGAGACGCCTGACGCGCCAGAAAGTGCACCGCCGAAGACAGCGTCCGCTTGCCACTCAATCGCTGGTAGATCATCAACCAGATGACGACCGACAAGCCGTAGATTCCCTGACGAACCTTGAGATGGTGCTTTCGACAAAGCTCATCGAGGAACGAGGTGGAGGCTGCTGTCCGCAGCAAGGCCTCAAAGGAGATAAGATCGGTCGATGCGGGGGAGGTCATGAATAAAACATAAACTATCCAGAATGTTTTACTTGTGGTGTCCCGAAAACTAAGTGGCATTGGGCTT
>JBJXGR010000416.1:0-11359 GCA_046160045.1 Bryobacteraceae bacterium | reverse complement strand
GGGCTTGATGACCCCGGAGCCGCAGACCGCGACGCCGGTCTTGAGCAGGGCGGTCAACAGGTTGAATAGAATCGCGTACACGACCTGCTCGCTGACAGCCTGTTTGCCGGGAAGGCGGAATCCGGAGGGCAGTTCCTTGGCTAACCTGACCCGCACCGACGAGGGGGAGGGATTGCCGCTGCGGTCACGCTGGTTGGCCATCGTCATGGGCGTCTGCATGATCTGACCCGTCCGCCCGTCCACATAAAACTGGCAGCGGGAAAACCAACCGAGATTCGCCGGGTCGGCGGCATCGAACAGCAGCAGGGGAGCCTGCCGGGTGGGCGCGGTCAGTTCCAACACCATGGCCCGGTCGGTGTCCTCGGCCCGAACCTCAAAGCCGGCCTGTTTGGCAACGTTCAGGACCAACTCGGGATCGAGTTCAAGCAGTATCAGTTTGTGCGGACCGGCCTGCACCACCTGCATCGACCCCATTCTAACAGCACTGCGACGGAATCATTGCGATACTGAAAGGAGGAATGCCCGCCAGCGCTCTGGTCCTGTTCGATATCGACGGCACCCTCGTTCGCCGGGCCGGCCCTCATCATCGGGAAGTGCTGGTCGACGCCATCCGCCAGGTGACGGGTCTCGAGACAACCACCGACGGCATTCCGCTGCACGGAATGCTCGATCCCGATATCCTGACCGAGATGATGCGGCGCGTGGGGGTCTCGAGCAAAAGGACCCGCCGCGTGATGCCCGAGGTCATAGAACAGGCGCAGAGGATGTATGTCCGGTGTTGCCCGGACCTTCGGCGCAAGACCTGTCCCGGCGTCCGCATGGTGTTGCAGCGACTGCACCGGCGCGGTGTCGTGGCCGGCCTGGTTACCGGCAACCTCGTCCGCATCGGGTGGAAGAAGATGGAGCGTGCGGGGTTGAAGCACCACTTCCGTTTCGGCGCCTTCGCCGGCATGGCCCCGGACCGGGCGGCCCTAGCCGCGCTGGCCATACGCCACGCCCGCCGAGAACGCTGGATCCGGCCGGGAACCCCCATTTCGCTGGTGGGGGACGCCCCCACCGATATCGCTGCCGCCAAAGCCAACGGCATCCGATCCGTAGCAGTCGAGACCGGAATCTCCACACGGGAGGAACTGGCTGCTCTGGCGCCCGATGTCCTTTTGCCGAGCCTGCAGGATTTGCAGCTCGAAGAATTCTTCTTCGGAGAGGGCGCTTTCGGCGGGGCTTGACTCGCCTCTTGAAGGGTGCCACCTGAGACTAGTGGCAAACCTTCTCATTTCACCCGTTTTTGTGATATTCTCCTATGGTTTAGGTTCATTGCATGCATTACACCACTGATGATGTCAGGATTCTTGGGATCAAGGAACTCGTCTCCCCGGTTCAACTACTGTCCGAGTATCCTTGCAGCGACGAGGCTTCGAAGCTGATCTACGAAACCCGGCAGGCCTTCCACGATATTCTCCACGGCAGTGACGACCGGCTTGTCGTCGTCGTGGGGCCTTGCTCGATTCACGACCCCCAATCCGCCCTGGAATATGCCCGTCGTCTGAAGGAGGCTGCCCGGCAGCACTACAACGAACTGCTCGTGGTCATGCGGGTTTATTTCGAGAAGCCTCGCACCACGGTCGGCTGGAAGGGCTTGATCAACGATCCCAACCTCGACGGCACGTTTCAGATCAACCACGGTCTGCGAACTGCCCGGCAATTGCTTCGTGACATCAACCATCTGGGCCTGCCGGCGTCGACCGAGTTCCTCGACATGATCACCCCGCAGTACGTGGCCGATTTCATCAGTTGGGGAGCCATCGGCGCCCGGACCACGGAGAGTCAGGTCCACCGGGAACTGGCTTCCGGATTGTCTTGCCCGGTCGGCTTCAAGAATGGAACCGACGGCAACATCCGCATCGCGATCGACGCCGTCCGGGCGGCCCGCGATTCCCACCACTTTCTCTCCGTGACCAAGACGGGCCATACCGCCATCGTCGAGACGCGCGGCAACCCGGATTGTCACGTCATCCTGCGGGGCGGCAAGGAACCAAACTGGGACGCGGCTTCAGTGGAATCGGCCGCGCGCGACCTGAAGAAACGCAATCTGCCGCACCGGTTGATGATCGACTGCAGCCACTCCAATTCGCGAAAAGACTACCGCCTCCAGATTCAGGTGGCCGAAGGCGTGGCCAAGCAGATTGCCGATGGCGGCGCTGACATTCTAGGCGTGATGGTGGAGAGCAACTTGGTGGCGGGACGCCAGGACCTGGCGCCTGGGAAGGCGCCGGTCTTCGGACAAAGCATCACCGATGGCTGTATCGGGTGGGATGAGACCGAGTACGTGCTGTCGCTGTTCGCCCGGGCAAAGCAAATGCAGCCTCAGGCCGTGGCGTCCTGATCCGCGGCGGCGACCAGTTCCTCCAAAAATCGCCGCGCGGCCTCCTTCCCCCGTTCTTCAATTTCGCCCACCGGTCCGACACAGGAAGGACAACCGGCGTCACACGGGCAAGCCCTCAACAGATCGAGCGCGCCCTGTAACAGTCTCGGTGTCATGTGAAACAGCGGCGCGCTCTGGCCGATCCCGCCGGGATAGCGGTCGTAGAGATAGAGATTCGGCTCAAAGTCCTGAAGGCCGGTGGCGATCTCCTCGCTGAGGGCGACACCCAGGTCGCGCGGGTCGCACATCAACAGAAGCGCGCCGACCGTACGGAGCGCATTGCCCAGGCCCGAGAGGCCGCTCTGCTTTTCCGTCGACGTGAAGCCGGTGAATCGGGCCAGAAACTCCGCCGGGAAATGTAGCCAGAAGGCGGTAGTGTGCATTTCCTGCTCCGGCATGGAGAGTTTGCCGGCGCCCACATTATCGAGCGTGTAGAACTTGATCTTCTTGAAGCCCACGATCTGGCGAGTGACCCTCACGTCGCCGTGAACGCGGCGGGCCCCTGCGATGTCACCCGAGCCGAACTCCTCGAGCGCCTTGACCTGGGTGTAGTCGATCGCGTCGGTGAAGTAATCGCAATCGACGCGATGCACGTAAGCCTTGCGCTCTTCGTAATCGAATCGGTCGACGTGATACTGGCGGGCTTCGTGCAGATAGATTGCTTTCTCATGCAGTTCGGTCAAGGCCACCGGGAACGAGACCTCCGCAATCACCTTGTGATCATGGGTTGTGTCGATGACGACGAAGTTGTCGCTCGAAATGGCGCGCAGGCTCACCGCATCGGCCGGGTAGGTCTCGGAGGTCCAATGCCAGGCGCCGGCCGAATGGTGAAGAAACCCGCCCTCGCTCAAGAACTTGCAGAACTGCGTGGTGTCGTGCTTGCCGAAGGTCTCGCCGTCGCGAACGGGTAACTCGAATGCGGCGCACTTCAGGTGGTTCAGCATCACTTCGAGGTTGTCGGGGTTGGCGAAGGCATGCTCGGGGGGGCGGTCGAAGAAGTAGTCGGGATGGTCGATGACGTATTGATCGAGCGGCGCGCTGGAAGCGACCAGAACCGCGGCCGACGGGGTCTGCCGCCGTCCGGCGCGTCCGGCGCGCTGCCAGGTGGATGCCAGCGTTCCAGGATATCCGGCCATCACCACGACGTCGAGCGAACCGATGTCGATGCCCAACTCGAGGGCGTTGGTGGCCACCACCGCGCGGATGCGCCCCTCGCGAAGTTCCTTTTCGATTTCGCGCCGTTCCTTCGGCAGATAGCCGCCGCGGTAGCCGCGAACCGAATCGGGGGGCAGGGGACCGCGGTCGAAAGCGTCTTTCAGGTAAGTGACGAGCACCTCCGTAGCCAGGCGGTTATTCGCGAATACCAGCGTCTGGTGACCGTGCTCGATGAACTCCATCGCGATCCGCCGCGTCTCGTGGATGTAACTGCGGCGGATTCCCAACTGGCGGTTCACGACCGGCGGATTGTAGAAGACGAAGTATTTCTCCCCGCTCGGCGCGCCATTGCGGTCGACCAAAGTGAAAGGTTCGCCCGTCAGCGTCTCCGCCAGTTCGCGCGGATTGGCAATGGTCGCCGAAGAACAGATGAATTGCGGCTTGGAGCCGTAGAACTCGCAGATCCGCTTGAGCCGCCGCAGAAGATTTGCCAGATGGCTGCCATACACGCCGCGGTAATAGTGCAGTTCATCGATGACAAAGTAACGCAGGCTCTCGAACAGCTTGGCCCACTTGGTGTGATGCGGGAGGATGCCCGCATGCAGCATGTCGGGATTGGTCATCACGACGTTGGCCCGCTGGCGGATGGCCTTCCGCGCATCCTGCGGCGTGTCGCCGTCGTAGGTGAAGGCGCGGATGTCGCTGCCAATCTCGGTGACCGCCTGGTTGAAGGCGTGGAGTTGGTCCTCGGCCAGGGCTTTGGTCGGGTAGAGGTAGACGGCCCGCGCGCCGGGGTCGCGCAGCACCAAGTCGAGGACTGGGAGGTTGTAGCAAAGCGTCTTCCCGCTGGCGGTAGGGGTGACGACGACGACATTGTTCCCCACCGTTACCTGCTCGAAACTGTCGGCCTGGTGGGCGTAGAGAGAGGGGATGCCGCGCCGCTCCAGGGCGCCCCGCAACGCCGGATGCACTTTATCCGGAATCGGGGCGATGATGGCCTCCCGCGCCGGTTGATGGCGAACGGCGCGGATGGGCGAATCCGCGCGCTGCATGGCGCGCTCGAAGTCGGCCACCACGCCCGCTAAGTCCACGGCGGGGGCGAGGGCCTGCTCTTCGAACTCGGGAAAGCCCAGGGTTAGGTTCATCGGCCTATTTTCGCTTTTTCTTTGCCACCAGGCAAGGGGTTTTCGCAACAGGGGTTTTCGCAACGGCGGGAGACGCGCCGCCAGTTTGCCGGCTGAGGTGGGGAGCTACGCACGGACGAATGTGGCGTCGGGAGACCCGCAGACCCAACGTGACCCCACGGCTTAGTTTAGAAGGTGTGCAGAAATCGAAATGGGCCACCCGCCACCGCTCCCTTACGGTCGCGGCTCCGAAGAAAACGCAGCTCGCTCACGCTCGCGGCTCAGAAGACGGCAACCCCACGGCCAAGCCGTGGGGTTGCGTTGGCAACCCGGCAAGCACAACCGGTCAGAAGATGAACTTCAAGCCCAACTGCATTTCCCTGGGTTGGCCGAAACCGATGACACGGCCATAGGGATTGGTCAGCGTTCCTGGCGCGCCAATGTTCGGGTTGCTGACGTCGCGAATCGTGGTGTCGAGCGTCTGCCAGTTGGCGTGGTTAAACAGGTTGTACATGTCGGCCCGCAGTTCGAAGTACATGGACTCCCGCAGGAAGAACTTCTTGGAGAACGTGGTGTCCAGGTTCCAAATGCCCGGATTGCGGATCATCATGCGGGGAGCCGTTCCGAACCGCGGTTGCCGGACGACTTGGAAGGCATCGACATTGAAGTATCGGGATTCGGTCCGGTCGCCGCGCCCGAGCAGGGGGTTGGCGACCATGTCCGGCCGGTCGAAGCGGGACCACGAATCCGCCAGGCCCGTGCCGTCGGCCACTTGCGCGCCGTTCCCGGTTTGGGCAGTGAAGATGCCGTTGGCCTGCCACCCGCCGAGCACTTTGGACAACAGGTTGTCGGATTTCTTGAGGAACGGCAGGTCATAAACAACGGACGACACCAAGCGCTGCCGGATGTCGAATGTGGTGGACGATTTGTCCAGCTTGCGGTTGCTGGCAAAATGGAATGCGCCCGGGTTGCCTACCCCGACCGCGCTCTGCCCTTGCTCAGCATCGCCGATCGCGTGGCCCCAGGTGTAGGAGGTAAGGAACATCCCGCCTGGCACGCGCCGCTCGAACTTGGCCTGCATCGAATGGTATTGACCGGAACCGTCTGACATGCGGTAGCTGATGCCGGAGAAGCCCGGATAAATAAACGCAGCCGTCCCGAGGACAAAGCGGGAGGCGAAATCGCCCGCCGTATTCAGGTTGTAGGAGGTGAAGATCTTGTTGCTCTTGTTGGCCACGTAGCCTACTTCGAAGGAGTTGTTGCCCATGCGCTGCTGCACGGAGAGATTCCATTGCTGGACGTAGGTGTCGCGCATGTTGGGGTCGTTGGCCTGGACGCCGACTCGGGCCGGAACGCTGGCCGAGCCCCTGGAGAAATTGTCAAAGAACAATGTCGGCAAAGGATTGGTCGCCAGCGCGGGCGCCACGTAGTCGCGGGTGAAGCCGAAACCGGCGTACAGGGCGCCGGGAGCGCCAATCCCGCCGGGCGGCGGATTGATCGCGTTGAGGATGGGTCCGCTGGGATGTTCCTGTTCGTAGTAGACGCCGTAGCCGCCGCGGACCACGGTGTTCTGCAGTCCCATGGGACGCCAGGCGAAGCCCATCCGCGGACCCCAGTTGTTCTTGTCACCAAACTTCAGGGCGCGGCCGCCCTGAGCTTCGGTCGCATTCTTGGCGTACACCATCTGACCGCTGGGGATGTCGAAGTTGGCCCAATGGTCCCGCAGTTCCTTCCACGGCTGGAAGTAATCCCAGCGGACGCCGAAGTTGAGGGTCAGGTTCGAGGTGGCTTTCCAGTCATCCTGAAAGTAGAACCCGTCCCAAAACTGATTGGGACGCCCGTGCAGAGGAGCAACGCCCACCGTGGCTGAGGACATGTAGCCGAGCATGAAGTCGACCAGACCGTCGCCCGTGTACGCGCCACCGGGAGCGCCGCCGAATCCGAAGACGCCGCGTGCGCTCAGCGTCTCGATGAAGACGTTGTTGCGCCGCATGATGGTGAAACCGGTCTTGAACGAGTGCTTGCCGGCCATGATGGAAAGGTTGTCGGCGAAGTGCCAGATCTGGCCGCCATTGGGGTTCCACGGAGCTCCGCCGCGAAGGCCGGGCAGTCCGAGCGCAGAGGAACTGGCGCCAATGTTGAAATTCGGAGGTCCCCACTCGAGCGGTTCGCGGGCGTTTGGCAATTGATCCGCCAAGCCCAACTCCTTGCCCACGTCCCGCTTGAAGCTGGTCTCCAATTCCTCGAAGGTCAGGCTGCGGTTCCAACCCGCGCGCGCTTCATTGAAGATGTTCGAGGAGAAGACGTGGGTCTCCGACAGACTCAGGTTCTGGTTGCGGCGGAGGCGCTTATAACTCCGGTCGCCGCCCCCGGGGCCGAACAACGGAAACATGTCCCCGACAAAGTCGTCGTTGAAGTTGCCGATGTATCGTCCGTACACGGAGTCCCTGTCCGAAAACCGGTAGTCGACCCGGGCTGTGTATTCGTTGGTGTGGATTTTCGCCGGGTTGAAGGGCCCCTGGAAATTGTTGATCAGGGCGCTGTTGGTCGGCAGCGGAACCAGATCGAGAACCTTGAGGGAGGTTGGGTGCATGAACCGGCGCATGTTGGCCGGGTTGTCAAAAACGCCATTGTTGTCGCCCTCGACATTCAAGGGATCTTTCAGTGTGGGAAGGCGGCTGGAGATAAACTCGGTGAAGTCGCCGTTACGCATCTTGACAGTGGGGATGGTCCGCTGGCCGAACTGACCGGCACGGGTGCCTCGGATCCCTTCGACATTGCCGAAGAAGAACGCCTTGTCCTTCTGGATCGGGCCGCCGGCGCCGCCGCCGAAGACGTTGTTCCGCACCACGGGCTTGTTCGACGTCACGAGCTGATTGGATGCGACCTGGCGGGCGCGCAGGGTCTTGGCGTCCTTCTGAAACGCGTTGAACTTGTCGTTCTGAAGGTATTCGTAGGCGTGGCCGTGGAAGTCGTTCGTACCGGCCTTGGTCACGATGTTGACGGACGCTCCGGCAGCGCCGCCGTACTCGGCGGAGTTGGAGTTCACCTGCACCTTGATTTCCTGGACCGCTTCCAGGGCGGGGTCGAAGGCGCGGGTGCCGCCGTCGAAGTTCATGCCTTCGATACCGTCGTAGTAGAACTTGTTCGACAGATCGGTAAGGCCATTGACGCTCAACGAGACGCCGTTACGCCGGACGAAACCCGCATCACGCTGCGCCTTGCTGTTGTTGTTGACAAAGTAAGCGCCAGGCGCAAGCAGGGTCGCCGCGATCACCTGCCTGCCAACCAACGGGAGTTGCACGATCTGATCCTTGCCGAGCGTGGTCGCGACCGAAAACTCCTCGCTCTTGAGCGAGACGGCGCTCTCCGAAATGTTTACGACCTCGCTGACCTGTCCGACGGTCAGAGCCACGTCGACGCGCGCTTCCTCACTGGTCGAAAGTGTGACGTTTTCCACAATGGTCGTCTTGAATCCCTGCGATTCCGCCGAGACCCGGTACGTCCCGAAGAAAAGGAACGGTACGCGGTAAGCGCCGCTGGGACCGGTTTGCACGACCTTGGAGACATTGGTACCCGTGTTGGTCACGGTGACCTTTACGTTGGCCATCAACGCGCCCGTCGAATCGGTCACTACGCCCGTGATGGAACCAGTGATTTCCTGGCCCCATAGCGAGCCGGTCATAAGAACGATCAAAGCGACTGCGAAAGCGAATGCGCTTCTGCTCATGAAACCTCCTTAATTCTCTTGTCTGTTTCGATTGTGATACCCGGTCGTGCCGGGTCTCGCCCCATGCCGGGATCCGTGAGCCCGACATCGCATTTGGTTTCGAGTATACCCAAACTCGTGAGTGGTGTCACCCCGTATTGCAGACAGGTCTGCACACTGCGAAGCGGCGATTCATCGCGCTCACCGTTGCCGGCGTCACGACGTTGTCACGCAAACCTTGTACACTGTAGCCGTGCGAGTCCCCGCGTCCGTTCTTCTCGCCTGCTCCTTCGCGTTCGCCCAGTTTCCGAAGGCGATCCCCAATGGCTATGACCTCCCTAATGGCTGGCGCCTGACCCCGGCGGGCAAGCATGTCATCACCAACGACTATGTGTTGCGAGTGTTGCCGACGATGGATGGCAAGCGGGTGATCTCCCTGCACTCGGGCTTCAATCCGCATGGCCTGGTCGTCGTCGATCCCCATACGGTTGAGCCCACGCAGCGGATTCCGCTCAAATCGGCATGGTTCGGGCTGGCGTGGTCGCCCAAGGGGGAGACGCTCTTTGTCTCGGGAGGCAACGCGGACAGCCGCCGTGATCCCACTGCTGCTCCCGTATACGCATTCGGTTATGCAGGCGCCAAACTCAGCGATCGGCCAACCGCCGTCTACGAGCACAGGCTGCCGCTCAACCAGATTTACTGGTCGGGCCTGGTGCACCACCCTACCAAGCCATGGCTCTATGCCGCGAATCGTGGCACCGGTTCGGGCGCCGGGCAGGTCGTGGTCTTCAACACTCAGACGCGAGAACGGTTGGCGGAGATCCCGACCGAGATCAATCCGTATGACGTCGTCCTTGATGCCAAGGGCGAGATGTTGTTCGTCTCGAACTGGTCGAGTAAATCGGTAAGCGTCGTGGACACGGCGACCCGTCGCGTACGGGGGGTCGTGCGTGTGGGCAACAACCCCAACGACATGGTGCTCGCGAAAGACGGGCGGCTTTATGTCGCTTGTGGAAACGAGAACTCGGTCTATGTTGTCGATACCAGAGCGTTACGGGCGATTGAGGTGATCAATACCGCCATGCACCGCATGGCGCCGGTCGGGTCAACGCCAAACGCCCTGGCACTGGACCCAGCTCAGCGGATGCTGTTTGTGGCGAATGCGGACAATAACAATGTCGCGGTGATTAACGTCGCTGAACGCGAGGAGAGCCATGTGCTGGGATTTATCCCAACGGCCTGGTACCCCTCGGCGCTGGCGTTGAGCGCGGATGGCCGCCAGTTGTATGTGGGGTCGGCCAAAGGACTGGGCGGTTACGCAAACGTGCGTGGTCCACACAGCCCGCTGCGCGATGAGGGCGAAGGAAAGGGCTCCGTCAAGTCTCTTCAGCGCGGGGCGGTCAGCGTCATCCCGTTGGGCAATCTGAAGACTGAGATCGCGGCCTACACCAAACAGGCGATGTCGAACTCACCCTACAACGATGACCTGCTGGCGAAGGCCAAGCCGCCGGCCGCCGGGCCGACGATCGTGCCGCGCGAAGTTGGAGCCGGATCCCCGATCCAGCACGTCATCTACATCATCAAGGAAAACCGTACTTACGATCAGGTTCTCGGCGATTTGCCGAAGGGCAATGGGGATCCGCGGCTGACCATCTTCGGACAAAAGGTGACGCCTAACCATCACAAGATCGCCGACGAGTTCGTCCTGTTCGACAACCTCTACTGTGATGGCGAGGTCAGCGTCGATGGTCACTCCTGGTCGAACTCCGCCTATGCGACGGACTTCAACGAAAAGCTGTGGCCGCCCAACTACGGAGGGATCAGCAAGTCCGGCTACAGCTTCGGCTACGTGCCGTCATCCGGGCACATGTGGGACCTGGCAGCCCGCAAAGGTTTGACCTACCGCAGTTATGGCGAGTACGCCGAACGGGTAAGCGATGGTTCGCAAATGCAGGCTCGCGCGGGCATCGCCGGCCTGGTCGGGCACGTCGCGCCGAAGTTCCGCCTTCCCGGCATGCGGGACACGGACAACGTAAAAGTCTTCATCGCGGAGTTCGACGAGTACGAAAAGAACTTCGATCAGCCGGATCCGCAGAAGCGCCTGCCCAACTTCATCGTGATGAGCCTGGGGGAGGACCACACGCAAGGCACGCGCCCCGGAGTGGCGACTCCTTCGGCGGCGGTCGCCAACAATGATTGGGCCGTCGGAATGCTGGTCGAGCGTGTCAGCCGCAGCCGGTACTGGCCCCAGACGGCGATCTTCGTGATCGAAGACGACGCGCAGGACGGATCCGACCACGTCGACGCCAGGCGCACCGTAGGCCTTGTGATCAGCCCCTACACCCGCCGCCGCGCCGTCGATTCCACGCTGTACACTACGTCTTCCCTGCTGAGAACGATGCAATTGCTGCTCGGCCTCCCGCCGATGACGCAGTTCGACGCGGCGGCCACTCCGATGTACGCCGCCTTTGCCGAAACGCCCGACCTGACGCCCTACGTACTCGTGCCCCCGCAAATCGATGTCAACGCGAGGAACTCGCCGCTCGCATGGGGCGCGCGGGAGTCCATGGAGATGGATTTCTCCGACTACGACCGGACACCGATGTTCGCGTTGAACGAGATTGTCTGGAAGAGCGTGAGGGGAGCGGACTCGGAGATGCCGCTGCCCGTGAGACGGTTCCACTTCAGGCCTTGACTGCGCGGGGGCGTCGTCTGCGGCAAGAAGCCAGATTCCCACGGGACGCTGAGGCCGCGAACCTCCATTGTTGTCCGTTCCCGGCGCTGGTGGTTGCGCGCGCGACACTATGAGGCTGTGAAAAAACGGTCGCGGTAGGGACGGCCATCGCTGACCGCCCCCCGCACAGATCCGTGCGAGCGCTCCTAACGCACACGGCTCCTGCCTTGGATGCGAGCGTCGAAGCGCACGCTCGGATAAGGATGCAAGATCTT
>JBJXGR010000415.1:0-2500 GCA_046160045.1 Bryobacteraceae bacterium | reverse complement strand
CACTGACTCCATTGCTGAAGCCCCCGCTCGTTCGGCTACATGGTGAACAGGCAATTCACATGGTGAACTCCTTTCAGTTCACAAGATCAGACAGGCTTATCCTGGTGTACCGACCGCAAGGGAGGGTGCATTTCCCTCGGACGCCCGGCCGCAAGCGAGGGCTCCTGGCGCATCATCTCGTCATCACCCGCCGCATCCGGTCCACCGCTTCCATCAGGTTCTCGAGTGAATTCGCGTAGCTGAACCGGATGTACCCCTCGCCGTATTCCCCGAACGCGCCCCCATTCAAACAGGCCACGCCCCCCTCGTAGAGCAGGAAGTCGGCCAGCTCTTTGGACGGGCGCCCGGTGCCTTTTACATTCGCGAACGCGTAGAAGGCCCCTCCCGGGCGCTGGCAGCGGAAGCCCGGAATCGTATTCAGCCCGTCACAGAACACGTCGCGGCGGCGGCCGAACTCGGCAACCATTCGCTCCACGTCGTCCTGTGGACCCGACAGCGCGGCAATGCCGGCCCGCTGGGTGAAACTGGCCGTGCACGAATTCGAGTTCACCATCAGCTTGTTGACGGCGTCCACCAGCCACTCCGGCATCACCCCGTACCCCATGCGCCAACCCGTCATCGCGTACGTCTTGGAGAAACCGTCCAGGAGGATGGTCTTCTCCAGCATCCCGGGCAGCGTGGTGATGGAGAGTGGCGGTTCGCCGTAATAGATGCGCGAGTAGATCTCGTCGGACAGGATCATCAGGTCGCGCTCCCGGACCATATCGGCGATCGCGCGAACATCCTCCGGCGGGATCACGCCCCCGGTCGGGTTCTGCGGCGAGTTCAGGATCAGCATCTTGGTCTTGTCCGTGATCGCCTCCTCGAGCCGGTTCAGATCGAACGAGAAGCCATGCTCCTCAACCAGCGGGATGGGGACCGGCGTCGCGCCCAGAAAGCGGATCATCGATTCATAGATCGGAAAGCCCGGATTGGGGTACACCACTTCGTCTCCGGCTTCGAGAAGGGCGATCATCGGGAAAAAGAGGATCGGCTTGCCGCCGGGCACGACGCAGACGTTCTGCGGCCCGACCGCGATCCCGCGGGTGCGGCTGACGTACGAGGCGATCACCTCGCGAAGCTCCGGGTATCCTTGTGTGGGCCCGTAGTGAGTCCAGCCCTGGTCCAGCGCACTCTTCGCCGCGTCGACTATGTGGGCGGGCGTCGGGAAGTCGGGTTCTCCGATCTCGAGGTGCACGATGTTGCGGCCCTGGGCTTCGAGCGAGCGGGCGCGCACGAGCACTTCAAATGCGGATTCGACACCGATCCGCTGCATTCGTTCTGCGAGTTTCATGAGAGGGTTCCGGGGATGCCGCGTGCGGCGGGAAGCAGGGCGCGGGCGCGACGCATCGTCTTCCATTGTAGTGTGCCTGTACACTTAGGAGAATGTCCCACCCGGTGAATCTGACCGACGTGCGCGAGGCTGATGTCCGCATCCGGCCGGTCGCCAAACGCACGCCCGTGTTGACCTCGGAGAGCTTCAATCAGGCTGCCGGCGTCAGGACGTTCTTTAAGTGCGAGAACTTTCAAAAGGGCGGCGCATTCAAGATCCGCGGCGCGGCCAACCTGGTGTTCTCGCTCACCGCCGCGGAGCGGGCTCGGGGGCTGGTCGCGTTTTCTTCGGGAAATCATGCCCAGGCCGTCGCTCTGGCCGCCCGCGAGGTCGGGGCCACGTGCACGATCGTGATGCCTACCGACGCCCCAAAGTCCAAGGTCGAGGCCACCCGTGGCTATGGAGCCAATGTCGTCACGTATGACCGGATGAAGGAGGACCGCGAGGCCATCGCGGCCGCCCTCGTGCGGGACACCAACGCCGTGCTGGTTCCTCCGTTCGACCATCCGAAGATCATCGCGGGGCAGGGCACGGCCGCACTGGAACTGATGGAAGAGATGCCGGATCTCGATGCCATCCTCACGCCGGTGGGCGGCGGCGGGCTTCTTTCCGGCTCGGCCATTGCCGCGCGGGGAACCAGGCCGGGCATCCGGGTCTTCGGCGTGGAACCGGAGCAGGCGAACGACACGTTTCTATCCTTCCGCCGCGGCGAGCGTGTGACGATACCGCCGCCCGACACGATCGCCGATGGGCTGCGGCTCCCCTCTCCGGGCAAACTTACCTTCCCCATCGTGCAGGATCTGGTCGAGGACATTCTGCTGGTGAGCGAGGACGAGATCCGGGCGGCGGTTCGATATCTCCTCACGCGGCTGAAGATCCTGGTCGAGCCGAGTGGCGCCGTCCCGGCTGCCGCAGTCCTGTTTGGCCGGCTCCCCAAGGACATCCGCACCGCCGGCGTGATCCTCTCTGGAGGCAATGTCGACTACGAAGTCCTGGCCAAGCTTGGCTCATGAAGGGTGGATCGTTCAAGACAACCCTTTCAACGGCGCCAGGTGGCGACGAGAGAAGCGAGTGCGCCGGCAGAGCGTGGATGATGGTGGTTCCGCCATCCCCCTACACCAGGCCGGC
>JBJXGR010000414.1:0-12983 GCA_046160045.1 Bryobacteraceae bacterium | reverse complement strand
ACACGCTGACCAACAGCGTGACCAGCACGGCAATGATCACGCCCAGCACCCCGCCCAGCCCGGTCAGGGTCATGGCCTCCGCCAGAAACTGCCCGATGATGTCCCGCTTGCGAGCGCCCACGGCCTTGCGCACGCCGATCTCGCGAGTGCGCTCCGTGACGCTCACCAGCATGATGTTCATGACGCCGATGCCGCCGACCAGGAGGCCGAGTCCGGAGATGGCGATCGCCACCAGGCCGACCAGCCCGGTGATGCGGTCGAACTGCTGTATGATCTGATCCGGCGTTGATATGGAGAAGTCGTTCTCCGCATCGGTTGGGACGCGCCGGATTCTGCGCATCAACCCTTCGATCTCTTCGTAGGCGTTCTTCCGCTGGCCGGGCTTGGCCTTGCAGAGAATCAGGAAACGGTCGACTTGCGGGTAGCGGATCTTGGCGGCGCTCAGCGGAATCGCCACTTGAGTGTCGAGCCCGTTGGCCCCGAAGAAGCCGCCCTTGGCTTTTTGGTACACACCGATCACGGTGAACTCGGCGCCATCCATCATCAATGGCTGGCCGACGGCCTTACCGTCCGGGAACAACCCGGCAGACAGATCCGCGCCGATCACTGCTACGCGCGCTCCTCGAGCTTCCTCTTCGGCTGTAAAAGAGCGGCCGCTCGAGAACTCGCGCGGCGATAGATCGAGCAGGTTTGAGGTCTGGCCGACCAGCGAGAAATTGTCCGATTCAAAGCCGCGCACTTTCGCGATCAGCGGCCTGCCGCCGACAATGGGCGGGATGAACAACTGAACGCCGATTCCTTCCGTCGTCATCGACCAGCGCCGCAGAGTCGAGGCGTACTCCTCGCGAATTGGCCGCCGCCGCGCCTCCTTTTCCGGGACTCGCACCTGGTTGGGATCGCCGCTGGTCTTGTAGATAAAGATGTTATCCGGCCCGAATTCCTGAAAGAACGTCACCACGCCCTGCCGCAGTCCGGTCAGCAAAGAGGCCACCGTGACCACGGTCGTGATGCCGATCACGATGCCGAGGATCGTCAGCAGCGACCGGAACCGGTGCGTCCACACCGCACCCAGCGCCATCCTCACATTCTCGTTGGCCGAAACGTACATTCGGTTACTCCGCCCTCAACGCCACGACGGGATCCAGCCGCGAAGCCCGGGACGCCGGGTACCAGCCGGAGAGGATTCCCACAACGCTCGAAACGCCGATGGCCAGCAGCACATAGGTCGGCGTCACGCGCATGGTGATCTCAAAGGCCCGCCCCACCGCTTCCGTCAAGAGCGCGCCGGCGGCCACGCCGATGGCGCCGCCGAGCACCGCCATCAGGACGGCCTCGATCAGCACTTGTGCGAGGATGTCCCTGCGCCGGGCGCCAATCGCTTTGCGGATACCGATCTCGCGGGTACGCTCGGTCACACTCACCAGCATGATGTTCATGATCACGATGCCGCCCACGACCAGCGAGATGCAGGTGACCGGCACCACCACCGCCGCCACCAGGGCCAGCACCTGATCGATGAACCCGCGAATGGCGTCCGGCGTGAGCGTGTCGAACGTGTCGGGTTGTCCCGGGCGATTGTGGAAGCGGCTGCGCAGCGCGGCGCGGGTGAGATCGACGGCCGCGTCGAGTGGCATCTTGACGTCCGGCCGGGCCCGGCCGAAGATCGCAACATTTCTGCCTGGATCCAGCAACCGGTTAAACAGCGTCACTGGAACGAACGCGCCCTTGTCCTCACTCCGTCCGAAGGCCGAGCCCAGCTTGTCCTGTACGCCAATCACCGTGAACTCGCGGCCGTTGATCTTCACCGTCTTGCCGATCGGGGTTCCGCCTTCCGGGAAGAGCAGCGTTTTGACCTCATAGCCGATGACGATAACGGCTTGCCGGAAGCGCTCCTCCTGTTCGGTGAAAAAGCGGCCTTCGGCGATCGGCACATCCCGAATCTGCGCCAGGGTCGCACTTGAACCGACCAAGCCCGCTCCCTCGCAAATCAGTTCATCGCGCTTGATGTCGACGGAACGCTGGCGGTAAGCGCTGTAGATGCTGTTGGCGGCGTTGGTGGTCTGCAGGTACTCGAGATCGTCCATCGTGATCTGCTTGTTCCGCCGCACCCTTTCAAAGAACTCCTTTCGCGTCATGCGGCCGGCGTTGGCGATCTGCGCCACCAGGTAACTGTCGCCGCCGAAGACCTTGTTCGTGCTTTCTTCGGCGTAGGCGCCGAGTCCCTCGATGGCGGCGCCGACCAGAATCACGCTGGCCACCCCGATGATCACCCCGAGCAGCGTCAGAAAGCTTCGGAGTTTGTGGGCGCGGATCGAATCTACCGCCAACCGCGCGGAACTGGTGAATTCGTACCAGCCGCGGCGGGACTCCTCGCTGAGCGTCCACATGATTTCAGCGTAACCCGAACGGAGATGAACCACCCTTGCGAACTGGGGCGCATCTTCACTTTGGGCGCGGAGGTGAAAAGCGGCACGCCCAGGCAGCCTCGGCAAAGAGGGTTAGCTTCGTACTGATGCGGCTTCCCAGGGATTAATCATCGTAACGCCGAGGCCCTCGAAATCCCTCACGTTGCGCGTGGCCACCGTCAAACCATACTCCTGTGCGGTCGCCGCGATCATGCCATCAGGAACGGCGAGCGGCCGCCCCGCCATCTGGCGCCTTCCATCTAACGCCCCCCACCGTTTGGCAATCGCCAACGTCACAGGCAACACCTGCCCGCGAAAGAGTTCTGCCAACTGACGTTCAAGCCATGCTTCCAACCGCGCCCGCCTCTGAACGTCATCCATCATCGTAAATCCCTTCTCCATCTCGCCAATGGACACCACACTGATAAGCAAGTCCCCGAAATTCTGAGCAGCAACCCAGTCTTGGACCTTGGGTTCGATGCGCGACCTCGTCAATTCCGAGACGACATTGGTGTCAAGGAGAAACACGGCGCTTATGACAGATCGACCGGCCGGCTCATCGAACGATTGCGCGCGAATAGGGTGTCGATTTCCTCATCCGTGAGGAGGCCGCGAACCTCGGCGCAAGCGTCTACGAGCGCCTGCCCGGTACGCAGCGGCGGCGTTTCCGCGGCAGCATGCGCCTCGCGGGCGGCGACTTGTTCCAGGTATTCGGTCAGAGAGACGCCTTTTGCGTGGGCGAGGACGAGGAGACCTTTCTCGACTTCAGGGGCGAGGTTGAGTGTAATGATCATGTCGGTATTCTGCTCGGGGCTGCGGACGCGACCTATGACCTTGCTCCCAGTGTACTGTATGGAAGACACCCGACGTTTCGGTCTACTTCAGCCGGCCACAAGAACCGATGGTGTCGTTGGAGCGGTATTCCAACACCGACTATCGGCCCACCCGCCCTGCGGGGGAGTAGAGAGGCGTCTGGCGCTGACGTGTTGCCCTCACGCGGCACCGCCACGGGTCGGACGGAAGCTGGAGGAAGCCCTCCCTCGCGGTCGGGCCTCGGATGGTCGGGCCATAAGCCCGATCGGGTCATGCGAGGACTTCGCGGATCACCCGGCCATGGACGTCCGTGAGGCGGAAATCCCGGCCCCCAAATCGAAACGTCAGCCGCTCGTGATCGATGCCCATCAGATGCAGCACCGTGGCGTGGAGATCGTGAATCATGAGCGGATTCTCCACCACGTGATAGCCGTATTCATCCGTTTGGCCGTAGATCGTTCCGCCTTTGATGCCGCCGCCGGCCAGCCACAGGCTGAAGCCGAAGGGGTTGTGATCGCGCCCATCTTTCCCCTGCGAAAAGGGGGTGCGGCCAAATTCGCCCGACCAGATGATCAACGTCTGCTCGAACAGGCCCCGGGCCTTCAGGTCCTTGATCAAGCCCGCGATCGGCTGATCTACCTGGAACGCGTTGTCGGTATGACCTTCCTTCAGCTTGCTGTGCTGATCCCAGGAGTTGCCGCCGCCCAACCCTTTGGGAGGAACGATGGTCAGCTCCACAAATCGCACGCCGCGCTCGATCAGCCTGCGCGCCAGCAGGCATTGGCGGGCATAAGCGGCTTTGCCGGGATTCTCGGAATCCAGCCCGTACAGCTTCCGGGTCGCCTCGGTCTCACCCTTCAGGTCGACCAGTTCCGGGACGGCGGACTGCATGCGATAGGCGATCTCATAGTTGGCGATGGCCGCTTCTACCTGTGGATCCATGCCGGCCGCTTGCAGGAACCCGCGATCCACCGAATCGATAAAGCCCAGCTTGCGGCGCTGCAGCCGATCGGCTTCCTTCGGGCGGATGTCCTGCAGCGGTTCGTCGCGTTCCGGATAGAGAAACGAGCCCTGATGAATCGCCGGCAGGAATCCGTTGCCGTACACGTTGATGCCGCCCAGCGGGATCTCGCCGCTACCGAGAACGACAAATCCCGGAAGGTTCTCCGTCAGGTTGCCCAATCCGTAGGTGGTCCACGCGCCCATGCTCGGGAAGCCCGAAAAGGGCTGGCCGCAGTGGAAGTAAAAGTTGCCCTGCGCGTGCTCCATGAACTTCACGGTCATCGATCGGATCACGGCAAGATCGTCGGCGCACGAGCCCATGTGCGGGAACAGGTCGCTGACGGGCATGCCGCACTGCCCGTAGTTCTGAAACTTCCAGGGGCTGGGGAAGATGTTCCCGTTCTGGTTGAACATCGTGCGCTCGATCGGCATGGGCATCGGCTGCCCAGCTTCTTTTTCGAGGCGCGGCTTCGGGTCGAATGAATCGATGTGTGACACGCCGCCCGACATGAAGCAGAAGATCACGTGCTTCACCTTGGGCGGAAAATGCGGCTTGCGCGGGGCCAGCGGATTCGGTTCCGCGCTTCGGGTCTGCCCGGCCATCAGTCCGGTAAGCGACAGAAGGCCGAATCCGGTCGAGGCGCGCGCCAGGACTTCCCGGCGGGAAAGGGGAACCGGACGGCTACCGTACATAGAGGAACTCCTTCAGATTGAAAATCGCCTGCGCGAAGTCGCGCCAGACGATCGGACTCTCGGCCGGAACGCGCTGCTCCGTCGCCAGCGATTCGACGAGCGACCGGGCCTGATCCCGCTCGACCGCCGACGGCGATCGTCCCAAGGCCCGTTCCCACATGGCCGCAATACGGAGGTCCGCGGCCGAGCCTTGCGCGGTGATCCGCTGTGCCCACTTTGCGGCCTGGTCGATGACGAACGGGCTGTTCATCAGCGCCAGCGGCTGTGCCGGCACGTTCGTCCGGTCGCGCTCGCCCCGGGTCGTCGAGGGTTTGGGCACATCGAAGACCTCCAGAAACGGATTGGTCACGTTGCGGCGGACTTCAAGGTAGATGCTACGGCGGCCATTGCCATCGAGCGGCCCCTTGGGTTTGTCGCCTTTCGTCTTGCCGGTGTCATGGCCGTAATAAGTATCGACGGGCGGTCCGTACATGGCCGGATCCAGCTCGCCGGAAACCGCGAGCATCGCGTCGCGGATCGCTTCGGCCTCCAGGCGCCGCACCGGCATGCGGGAGAGCAGGCGGTTGCCGGGATCGGCCCGCAGCGCTTCGGGCGATACCTGGCTGCTCATCTGGTATGCTCGCGTCGTCGCCAGCAGCCGGATCATCTTCTTGATTGACCAGCCGTCGCGAACGAATCGCGTAGCGAGCCAGTCGAGTAGTTCCGGATGCGATGGCGTTTCGCCCAGCTTTCCAAAGTTGTCTACGGTCCTCACCAGACCTGCGCCGAACATATGGGCCCAGATACGGTTGACCATCACGCGGGCGGTTAACGGATTGTCCGCCGAGGCAACCTTTTCGGCCAAACGAAGCCGTGCACTCCGGCGCTCCGGAAACAGGTCGCCGCCGAGAGCCTTCAAGTATCGCGGGCTCACGGGGCGTCCAGGATTCTTGGGATTGCCGCGCACGAGCAAGGGCTGGTCCGGCGCACCTTCATCCAACACGCCGGGCGCCCTGCGTGCCACGGGGATCTCGGCCTCCAGGCGGCGGTACACGGCCACCAGCGGCGCCACCACACTCGACTCGTCGATCACCGAGGTGAGAAGGTTCCCGCGAACGCAGTCGTCGAGCAGGGCGGCCTGCTCTTCGGTCAGACGGTCGCTCTCCCACGCGTCGATGGATTGCCTGATCAGTCGCTGATAGGTTTTGATCAACGCGTCGGCGGCGGCCGGCGGTTCTTCCCGCAGAACCAGGGCCGCGTGGACCAATTCGTCCTTTGGTGTCTCCTTGTCATTGTGAACATAGACGAGCTGGGCGCCGAAATACGAGCGGCCGTCCCGCACCGGCTCGGGCCTCGGCTTCCTCTTGCCGTCCTCTTCGTCGAGTTGGAACAGCGTGACATCGTCGCGCGTGGCGAACTCGAGGTAAGCCGTGAATCCCTTCCAGAAGGCCGTTTCCCACCGCGCCCAGCCCATCTTGTCGCCCTTGGGACTGAACCTCATCAGGTAAATGCCGCCTCGCGGCACCGCGTAGTTCTCGACGATCAATTGCGCGGAGCTGAAGTTGCCACCCAGCATGCGCAGGCTGAGGTAATCGGTATCGATGCGAAATCGCGGCGAAGTGAGGACCGCGCCGTGCCGGGTGGAGAGCCCATGGGAATACACCCCTCCCGGATAGATGCCGCTGAGGATTCGCGGCCCCTCGGGCAGGATCTGAAACTCGCCAGGCCGGGAGGCGTCGGGCGTGAGGCCGGAGCCCCGCCCGACCCATCGCGCGTAGTCTTCGCGCAGATCCCAGGCTTTCCGGAAGTGTCTCCGATTAAAGTCCGCTCGCGACCGGCCTGCCTGTTCCGCCTGGTTGCGTAGAGCCTGCCACGCATCTCGAAAGGCAACCCCTTCCTTGCCCTTCAAAGCAAACCAGGGGGCGAAAGAACCCTCGGGGTCGGGCGCCTTCCCTTCGAGGCGCGTGGGCAACTGCCCGATTTCGTTGCGCCAGGCGGCGGCGAGGGCCAACCGGACATCGCGCTTTTGCCGCCGTAACTCGTTGCGATGGCGATTGAGGTCTTCGGGAAGATCGACCGCCGCCTGCGTCGGCCGCGCGCCGCCCAACACGCCGAACAACGCGTAGTAGTCCTCCTGGCTGATCGCGTCGAACTTGTGATCGTGACAACGGGCGCAGGAAATCGTCAGCCCCTGAAACGCCTTGGAGAAGACATCGATCTGGTTGTCGGTCCACTTGATGCGGTCTTCCCAAGGGTCGACGGGCTGGAATCCATGCTCGACCATGCGCAGATTGGCCACGCCCAGCATCGACTCGTTGAGGCGCTCTTCGCGATTCAACCGCGGCGAGCGAAGCAGATCGCCGGCCAGGTGCTCGCGAATCAACTGGTCATAGGGCACGTCCTGGTTCAGCGCCCGGATCAGGTAGTCGCGATAACGCCAGGCGAGCGGAATGTCGGGATCGCCTTCGCTGCCGTGCGATTCGCTGTAGCGGATGACGTCCATCCAATGCCGTGCCCAGCGCTCGCCAAATCGAGGCGATTCGAGCAGACGGTCGACCAGCTTTAGGTAGGCGTCCGCGGCCGAGTCCTGTTCGAAGGCGTGAATCTCCTCGGGAGTCGGGGGCAGGCCGGTCAGGTCGAAAGACAAGCGGCGGATCAGGGTTCGCAGGTCGGCCGGAGGAGCGGGTGTCAGCCCGCGCTTGACGAGCGTCGCCAGCAGGAAGCGGTCCACCGGTTGCAGGGGCCACGCGCTATCCCGCACCGCCGGCGGTTCGGCTGCCTGGACGGGCTGCCATGCCCAGTGCTCGCGTTTTCGGGTGGCGATATCAAAGGATGCGAGCGGCGGCACGGCGGCGGATTCGGCCGGCCAGAGGGCGCCCAGCGCCACCCAGCGCGCGAGTACCGCGATCTCGGCCTCGCTCAACGGCCCGGTTGGAGGCATGCGCGCCGGCAGTTTCCCACGAACGGCAAGCAGGAGGCGGCTCTCTTCGGGCTTGCCGGCAATCACCACGGGACCTGTGTCGCTTCCCTTTCGCAAGCCCGCCGCGGTGTCCAATGCGAGACCCGCGAACCTGGTCTTGGCGCTGCTGCTGTGACACGAATGACAGCGTGAGACCAGCAAAGGCCGGACCTGCTTCTCAAAGAACTCCCGCTCCTCCGGCGCCTGCGCCCACAGCGCGGCGGCGATCGAGCACAACCCCAGGATTCCGATTCGATTCACGTGAGCGTGGGTACCGCCTTTGGGCAGGATTGTACGTGACGCGGTGGCGCTTTCGCAACCGCCATTCGGAAATTCCTTGCCGCGACGTTACATTTCAAACGGATTCCTGAAGGAATGCGCCTGCTACAATGTTCCCCAAGCTCTGAGGCGGAGGCATGACCCAGGTACCTTCCGATTATCCGCGCACTCTCGGCGCTCTTCGAAAGAGTTCTTTTTCGGAGGAGCGCATGGCCAGCCGGGGCGTCAAAGACGAGCTCCGCGAGAATCTGATCTGCCGCCTCAGGCAAGGCGGCACCCTGTTTCCGGGCATCATCGGATACGACGATACGGTGGCGCCACAGGTGATCAACGCCATCCTGTCGCGTCACAACTTCATCCTGCTGGGCCTCCGCGGGCAGGCAAAGACGCGTCTCATCCGCCTGCTGACGAATCTGCTGGATGAATGGACTCCGTACGTCGCCGGCTCGGAAATCCACGATCATCCCTATCGGCCCCTATCCCGCGCGGCGCGCGACCTGATCGCCGAGATGGGCGACAACACGCCCATCGGGTGGCTCCATCGGGAACAGCGCTACGTGGAGAAACTGGCCACGCCGGATGTGACGATCGCCGATATGATCGGCGACATCGACCCGATCAAGGCGGCCCGAGGGGGGCACGAACTGGCCGACGAACTGACGATCCACTACGGGTTGCTGCCCAGGGCCAATCGCGGCATTTTCGCCATCAACGAACTGCCGGATCTTGCCGGAAAGATCCAGGTGGGTTTGTTCAACATCATGCAGGAAGGCGATGTGCAAATCAAAGGCTATCCCGTGCGCCTGCCGATCGACGTGATGCTGGTGTTCACGGCCAACCCGGAAGACTACACGGCGCGCGGCAAGATCATCACGCCGCTCAAGGACCGGATCGGCAGCGAGATCCGCACCCACTATCCGCTGGCGGTCGAGCAAGGCATGGAGATTACCGACCAGGAGGCCTGGCTGCGCCGGCAGTCTCCGGCCGAGATCGAGGTCCCCAAGTTCATCCGCGAAACCGTGGAGCAGTTGGCGTTTTTGGCACGCGAGGATAAGCGGGTGGACAAACGGTCGGGCGTTTCGCAGCGACTTCCGATCAGCGTGATGGAAAACGTGGTATCGAACGCCGAACGGAGGGCGATTCTGGCCAAGGAAACCACGGCGGTTCCACGCGTGCTAGACATCTACGCGGCCCTACCGTCGATCACGGGCAAGATCGAACTGGAATATGAGGGCGAACTCAAGGGAGGCGATGCGGTGGCGCGCGAACTGATCCGCAGCGCGGTCGGCAACGTCTACAAAACCTACTTCGAAGGCGTCAACGTCGGCCAGATTATCCAGTGGTTCGACCTGGGCGGGTCGTTACGGCTCGACGAGACTGTGGACTCGGCCGCCATGGTGGGGGAACTGGCGAGGATTCAGGGCCTGTTCGAAAAGGTCGGGGCGCTGGGGTTGGGCTCGAACGAGTCGGACGCCTTGCGCGCCTCCGCCGCCGAGTTCATCCTGGAGGGCCTGTACGCCCATCGCCGTATCAATCGCAATGAGGAACTCGGGTTCGTCGCCGAAGAGAAACGGCGCGAGGCGGCTCCGAAGGACGAGGGCAACAAGGGGCGCTACCGGCGCCAGTTCAACTAACAAACAGAGCGCCGGCCAGGGGGCCGGCGGCCCCATGGGAAAGGAGCCGGGAAGTGAAGTGGATCAAGTATTCTCAGTTCACTGGTGAAGACTTCGGCATCGACGGCGAAGCCCTTCTCCGCGCGCTTTCCGACTACTTCCTGCAAAGCGGCTTCAACTCCCAGTACCTGCAGTTCAACGAGTGGAACCCTCACAACCTGGAAGAATTGCAGCGGGCTATCCGCGAAGCGCTGGAGCGGGGCGAGTTGTTCCCCAACGAGCAGATGGAGAGGATGCTGGAGCAACTGGCCGCGATGTCCGATGAGCAGATGCAGCAGTTGCTGGACCGGCTGGTGGACAAACTGGTGGACGAAGGGCACATTACGTTCGGCGATCCGAACGGGCAAACCGGCCCGGGCCAAGCGGCGGAGGCCGCGCCTCCGTCCAAGGTGCACTTCGAGATCACCGATAAATCCCTCGATTTTCTGGGTTTCAAGACGTTGAAGGACCTGTTGGGGTCGCTCGGCAAGTCGAGTTTCGGCCGGCACGATACACGGGATCTGGCCACGGGCATCGAATCCTCGGGCGCCATCAAGCAATATGAATTCGGGGACACCCTGAACCTCAACATCACCGAGACGCTGCGCGCGGCCATCCGGCGCCAGGGGCTGACCATGCCGCTCGATCTCGAGTACTCCGATCTACAGGTGAATCAGAGCGAGTATCAAAGCTCCTGCGCCACCGTACTGATGCTCGACTGCAGCCACAGCATGATCCTGTATGGCGAGGACCGCTTCACGCCGGCAAAGAAGGTCGCTCTGGCGCTGGCGCATCTGATCCGTACGCAGTATCCGGGCGACTCGCTGCGCTGCGTGCTGTTTCACGACTCAGCCGAGGAACTGGAACTGAGCAAGCTGGCGCGAGTGGAGGTGGGGCCCTACTACACCAACACCCGCGACGGACTGATCCTGGCGCAGCGCATTCTGGAGCGCGAGCGGAAAGACATGAAGCAGATCGTCATGATCACCGACGGGAAGCCTTCGTGCCTGACGCTGGAAGACGGGCGGACCTACCGCAACGCGTTCGGACTCGATCCGCTGGTGATCAGCAAGACGCTCGAAGAAGTGAATCGCTGCAAGAAGAAGGGCATTCTGATCAACACCTTCATGCTGGCGACCGACTACGGTCTGGTGAACTTTGTGCAGCAGGTCACGGCGATGTGCCGGGGCAAGGCGTATTTCACGACACCCTACACGCTGGGGCAGTATCTCCTGATGGACTACATGAACCGCAAGACGCGGACCATCCACTGAGCACGGCGGGTCCCGTGTGGCATCCATGCCGAAACGTATCAGGCGACCAACGCCGGAACCACGGTGGATGGGCGAATCCTGCTGGTCCTGAAAAAGATTGAGAGCAAGTGGAGAATCGCGGCGCACGAGATGCGCATCGGTGCGGTTGGTCGCAACGTTGGACAGCGATCGGAACGGAGCCCCCCGTGAGATAATTCCTCAGCCGCTCATTCAGCCCGATCGAGTCCTGAAGCCAGCGGACTGGCGTCACAATGGCCAACACCGACTACCAATCCGTCGACGAGTACATCGCCTCGAAGCCCGAGGCCGTGCGGGGCATCCTCGAGCGCGTGCGGAGCGTGATCCGCAAGGCTGTGCCCAACGCTGATGAAGTGATCTCGTACCAGATTCCGGCGTACAAACTGCAGGGGAGCGCGGTGCTCTATTTCGCCGGATGGAAGAGGCATTACTCGCTTTACCCGGCCACGAGTTCCCTCGTCACGGCGTTCAAAGACGACCTGGCAGGGTACGAGATGAGCAGGGGCACGATCCGCTTTCCTCTCTCCGAGCGGGTCCCGGTGCAGTTGATCGCCCGCATCGCGAAGTTCCGCGCGAAGGAAGTCGCCGAGAGCAAAAAGGCGAAGGCGGCCGTGCCGAAGAAACGCTAGACGGCGCAAAATTCGATTCGCCCGGCAGGCCACCGCGCGCTAGAAGCCGTGAAAAAGCAGGGGCGGTCACCCCGCTTCCCGCGCACAAATCATTGGTTCTCGACCAAACCTTGATCGGGAAACGGAGGGGCCGTCTCGTTTTTTCACAGCCCCCGACGCTCGCGTCTCAGCCAAGCGTCGTTCTTTTTCCTGCGATGTGAGGGATCGAGGGACCGAGGTAAACTCAGGGGATGTTATCGCGCAGAGGAGTCCTCGCGGCCCTCGCCGCGCCTGCCCTGCGCGGCCAGGACCGGAAACCTGAGATGTTCGCGGATGCCGAAGCCTACGAGCGATTCATGGGGCGATGGAGTCGCCTGCTCGCGCCTCTCCTCGTGGATTTCACCAACCCTCCCGAAACGGGACGGATTCTGGACGTAGGTTCGGGCACGGGCGCCCTGGCATTTTCGATCGCCAGACAGAGGGTTCACTGCCAGGTGTTGGGAATCGATCCGTCGCAGCAGTATGTGGGATGGGCCGGCAGCAGGAACCCCTTTCCCGGCCGTGCGCGTTTCCAGGTCGGAGATGCCCAGAATCTGCTCTTCTCCGACGCAACGTTTGAGAGCAGTCTTTCGCTGCTTGTCTTCAATTTCATTCCGGACAGGAAGAGGGCACTGCGGGAGGTGAGCCGGGTGACAAAACCAGGAGGCTCGGTCTCAGCCGCCGTTTGGGACTATGGCGCGGGGATGCGAATGCTGAGGGTCTTCTGGGATGCCGCCGGAACGGTCGATCCAACGGCTCAGAAGCTTGACGAGTCGCACATGCCGTTATGCCGCCCAGGTGATCTGGGCGAATTCTGGAAACAGAACGGCTTCGAGCGCGTTGAGGAGCGGCCGCTCGACATCACCATGCGGTTTGAGTCCTTTGCCGACTATTGGGACCCCTTCCTTCTCGGTCAGGGGCCCGCCGGCGCTTACCTTCGGAATGTCGATGGCGACCGCGGACAGGCAGTGCGCGGCGAGACAAAGCGCCAGTTGGCAGTAAAAGCGGAGGACACTCCCTTCTCACTTCCCGCGCGCGCGTGGGCCGTGCGCGGCTTTGTTCGCAGGGGCTAGCGGTGGGCTAGCGGCGGGCTAGCGGGGTTACGCCGGCTTGCAGCGCGCGGCGAGGAGGCCTGTGGCCTCCGCGAGGTCGATGTCTGCGAGGAGCAACCCTTCTTTCCCGTATGGCTGGTAGCTGTGGAGCGTCCCGTCGGGCCGCACCACCGCGGAAGTAGTCGGCGATCCGGCGCTTGCATAGTTTAC
>JBJXGR010000413.1:0-32958 GCA_046160045.1 Bryobacteraceae bacterium | reverse complement strand
GGACCCGGTCAGGTCGACCTGGAGAGGATCTTCAGCAAGGCGTCGCGAAGCCGGGTGGCGTTTGGCAAGCTGGTGGCGCGTATTGGAATGAAACGTCCGCTGGCGGCACCGTGCCGGATTGAACCAGCCGAACGGATCACAATGGAACATATTGCCGACCAGGCCTCGTTGCCCAGCGGCCCGTAATGATTGGGTCTGGCAATGGTGGGGAATCTTGCGGAGAAGGCGACGGATCCAATGGCCTGGATGTTAGCGATCAGGTGGAAAACCAAAGTTCCGCGAGCTTTGAAGCTCGTGCCACCGGGGTAAAATGGCCAAACTGCAGTGGGCCGCATGAATGCGGCCCCTAAGTCGACAACGTGGGCATTCTCCAGGCTCGCCTCCGAGATGGCGCTTACGGGTCACTGGCGGTCAGCCGAAAATGTTGAAACTCGAGAGCGCCCCCCGAAATCGGGGCGCGGAGGGGTGGGGACTTGGCGGGATGTGGGGCGGGGATCGCGCCGCTACGACGCGATCTGTTGAAGGGCGTTGCGGAAGGCCGGCGCGAGCGCCGCCAGGATGCGCAGATTCTCGCGGCGGGAAAGATCGGACATGGTATACACGAGGAACCCGCCGCTTTCGAACGCGGCGCCCTGGTATTGATCGATACCGGCTGAGTACAGGTCGATGCCCGCCCGCGACATCGCGGGACGCGCGCCGGCCGAGAGCAGCGATTCGCCCTCCTGCTTCCGGACGACGATCACCGACAGCAGGCGCTGGTCATTGCGAAACGTGACATGGATGAACGGACGCCCCTTGTAGCGGCACTCGTGCGCAACGGCGAGTGGCATGTCTACAGGAACTGTCTGACGGGCGATCGCAAGGATAGGTTTGTATTCGGGCGACAGCTTGTCGATTCCGACCGGCCGCGTCTTGTTTTGACGGCCGACCGCGCAGTGCACGTGGTTGCCTTGGCCGATCCCAAGAAGCGCGACCAGACCCGCCGGCGGCAATCGGAGCCGCTCGTACCCGAGCCAGGATCCGATGCTCACGACGATCACGGCCGCGATGGCCATCAGCCACCATCGAGTCGGCTGCGCGGAATGGCGCAACCGCTGCCGCACTAGAATGTCGAGGCCTGCTGGCAACGGCGTCTGTTTGGCGGCGGCTCTTACTCTACTGCGCAGCTCGCGACGGATTGAGGCTTCCCGCGCGCAGACGGCGCAGCGTTCGAAGTGCTGCGTCATCTCGAGATTGGTCTCGACGAGCAGTTCGTTGTCGATGTAAGAATCCAGTTTCGCCTGCATGCTGCGGCAGGTCCCCTCATCAAACGTCGTGTGCGTCATAAGCTCTCACCCTGTGGAGCGTTCTTCAAGATCCCGTAGGAGCGCGCCGCCCCCTCCAGCCGTTTGCGCAGCAGTGCCCGGCCGCGGCTCAGGCGCGACATCACCGTGCCGATCGGGATCGACAGGATGCCGGCCGCTTCCTTGTACGCGAACTCCTCCACGTCGACCAGCAGGACCACCGAGCGGAACTCCTGCGGGATTCCGTCAAGCGCCGTCAGTATTTCCTCGTCGGTCACATGCTGCGGGACTTGCTTCGTTTGCACG
Organism: Bryobacteraceae bacterium; assembly: GCA_046160045.1. Classification (GTDB taxonomy): domain Bacteria; phylum Acidobacteriota; class Terriglobia; order Bryobacterales; family Bryobacteraceae; genus CAZGUX01. Next base: position 31,369 of record JBJXGR010000413.1, on the reverse strand, counting down.
AGGTTGGTCTCCAGGAACTCGTCGGTCTCCATGAGAAGAGGGAAGCGGAACCATTTGCGGCGCTGATGGCTGACACAGTGAAAGAGGATCTTGTAGAGCCAGGCGCGGCAATTCGTGCCGGCCTCGAAGCGGTCGAAAGAGCGCCAGGCCTGAAGGTAGACTTCCTGGATCGCGTCTTCGGCGGCGCCGCGGTCGCCGGTCACGCGCAGCGCCGTCCGGAAGAGATCGTTCAGGTGCGGCATCGCTTCTTCCTCGAACCGGCGCTCGACGCTCACGGCGCCAGTGAACGGAAGCCTCGACTCGCCTTCGCAACTCGTCATTACCTGTGAAGCTGCCATACGCCTGAATAAGGATTTCGCGAGCTCTATTTATTCCCGCCGCAAAACAAAAAGAGGGACGTGGATGCCTCCACGCCCCCGGGGAAGAAACGCAAGCTGGTGTTACTTCACTGCCGTTGAGAAGCTCGCCTCTCCCAGCAAAACCTCGGCCCAGGCGCAGTAAACCTGAACCTTCACAATGTTGGGCACGTACGCGGGCACTACGACGTCACGCTTCTCCTTGTTGCCGCCGATGGCATTCTTGATCTTGAAGGCGTCGAGGGTGTAGATGTTGCCCTTGTTGTCGACCACGCGCCAGGTCGGCGCGGGCGTGTCGGGCACCTGGAAATCGTCCGACACCTTCAGCATGCTCTTGCCGTTTTCGATGACGTGAATGGCCATGCCCGTGTTGGCCTTGGGGCCCTCGAACCTGGATGTCGTGTGGGTCTCCAGTTTGGCGGCCATCGAGTTGGCCGTGACCAGCAGCGCCGTCACGGCGAAGACAGACAATACGCGATTGAGTTGCTTCATTTCGTTTCTCCTGATTTGTGAACGTTGAACTATGGCTCCACGATCTGGATGGCGTGTCCATCCGGGTCGCGGACCGTAACTGCTTTCCGAAACCCCGCCTTGCCGTCCAGTTCGACGGCTCGATTCCGCAGTACCTTCGCGGCGTCCCCGGCGCTGTTCCCGACGAACCGGGTCTGCCAGTGAATCAGGTCGTTCGCCCGCGCGTCCGGCGGATAGGGACGCCCGTCGCGCGGGGCCAGGTATTCGAGGAACTCCACTCCCGGCCCCGACGCCGCCCGCAGCGCTGTGATGCGCAGGCGGGCGCCGAAGACGTTGTTGAGGCGCTCCTGCTCGGGCCCGTAGTTCTCGCTCTCGCCGGCCACTTCCATGCCCAGGCGGTCGCGATAGAACCGCAAGCTGGCCTCTGTGTCGGATATGACGATCGCGGTGTGATCTATTCCGAGAAACAGGCGATCGGTTTTGTGCCACTTCGCCTTGCCCTTGCCGGACGGGAACCACAGGACCTCCAGCGGATGCCCGTCCGGGTCGCGGAAGTAGAACGCGCGGATGCCGCCGGCATTCGGATTCCAGGCAGGCAGAAGTTGTGGACCCGATGACGCGTGCTCCACCTTGTGCTCGCGCAGCCACCGGTAGGCGCGATCCATGTCGCTGACGATGATGGCGATGTGCTGGAACCAGCGATCGTTGCTCCGCGCGTCCACCGGGGCAGGGCGGCCCCGTGGCGCGAGATACTCCGTCAGCTCGATCGATTCGTCTTCGAGCTTCATGCGGGCGATTCGCATCCGCAGCCCGAAAACGCCTTGCAGGTGCTCGTAGGCGTCGCCTTCCACCTCGATTTCGGTGACCTTCTCGAAGTGAAGGACCTTGGAGTAGAACTCCACCGAGCGGTCGAGGTCCGAGACGGTGAGTCCGATCGAGTCCACTGCGCTGACGATCCCAGGACGGTCGCCGCCGAACAGCAGCGTGCTGGCGGCAAGTAGAAGGACGAATAGTCGCCGCGTCATGACATCCTCCCGATGAGGTGATCACCAACCCGTAGCGCGTTCGCCATGATCGTCAATGCAGGATTGACCGCGCCGCTCGACGGGAAGAAGCTCCCGTCCACCACGTACAGGTTGTCCACCTCGTGCGCCTTACAGTTGCGGTCGAGCGCCGATGCCGTCGGATTGGCGCCGAAGCGGATGGTGCCGTTCTGATGCGCGACGCCCGCCAGCGGAATCCGCTGCCCGACGAACAGACTGCGCGCAAACAGTCCCTGATGGCAATCGTGCCCGTGCACCGAGCATCGCGTTTGCCGCTGCATCAGCGCTTTCAACTTCGCCGCGAGGCGCGTGTGCCCTTCTTCGTTGTTGGGCCGGTAGTTCAGGACGATGTTACCCTCGCGGTCGAGCGTCACGCGATTGTCGGGGTCGGGCAGGTCCTCCGACGTGAGCCAGAAATCGAGCGAATGATTCGCCATCATGTCGAGAGTGAACCCCGGTGCGATGGCCGGCGCGCCAGCGCTCAGCGTAACCCCGTCCAGCTTGCCGACGAACGAGATGTGCCCCATCGGGTACTCCCACTCGTCCGTGCCGAAATAGAAGTCGTTTATCGAAAGCGTCTTCTGGAAGATCACCGGGTTGGGGCACTTCGAAATTGCCATCAGGACCGAATTGACGTGCCCCATATAGTGCCGCCCGACCGTATCCGATCCATTGGCCAGACCGCGCGGATGCCGGTCGTTCGCCGACCGCAGCAATAGCGCCGCCGAGTTGATCGCGCCGCACGCGACCACCACGATGTCCGCGGTGTATGTAGCGATAGCTTCGTTCTGCCGCACGATGACACCCGTGATCTCGCGGCCCGACTCGCTGGTCTCAAGGCGCTCCACGTACGCGTTCGTCATGAGGCCGACGTTCAGGTATTCGAGCGCCGGATCCACCCCGAGCACCTGGGCGTCCGACTTGGCATACACCAAGCACGGAAAACCGTCGCAAGTATTGCACCGGATGCACTTGCTGGCCCGCGGGTTTCGCTCATCCAGTTGCACTCCCAGGGGCGTGTGGAAGGGCCGAAGGCCTGCGGCGGCGAAGTCGTCCGCCAATTGCTGGATGCGCGGCTCATGGCTGACTGCGGGGTGCGGGTACGGCGCGCTCGCCGCCGGATCGGTCGGGTCCTCGCCGCGCTCGCCGTGCACGTGATAGTGGCGTTCGGCCTCTGTGTAGTAAGGCTCCAGTTCGTCGTACGAGATAGGCCAGGCGGGTGAGATGCCGCCGTGATGGCGGACGGCGCAGAAGTCCCGCCCTCGCAGTCGAAACAGCGCCGCGCCGTAGAACTTAGTGTTACCGCCGACGCAGTAATTCGTGTGCGGGTGCAGCGGCTTGCCGTCGCGGTCGCGCCAGACCTCCCGGGTCTGGTACTTGCCTTCCACGTTGACGGCGCGCGTGCTCCAGTTGTCCTTCTCGCGCGGGACGTAGTCGCCGCGCTCGAGAAGAAGCACGCGCTTGCCTGTAGGGGCGAGCTTGCGCGCGAGTGTGCCGCCGCCCGCCCCGGTGCCGATGATGATCACGTCGTAGTGCCGGTCATTGCTCATTCTGAAGTGCTCCGTAGTTACAGCGGAAAATACACCGCTGGCGATTGTGGTGGTGATACTTGACGCAGAAGACACGCCGCCGGTACAGCTGCGCCGCGGTGACCATCGCCAGCGGAGGCGCGGTCAGATAGACCCAGAAGCTCGTCCACACGCCCGCCGGCAGCGCGGACGCGAACGTGCGCGCCGGATTCATGCTCATTCCCGAGAGCGGCGACTCAATTGTGATGAACGCCGCGACCAGGAACCCGGCAACCCAAGGGGTCGCACGCGTCCATCGTCGCGAGTTCGCCACGCGTAGGACCGTCGCGACGAGCAGAAAGGAGATGGCGAACTCCGCGGCGAATGCGGTCCACTGACCTTGCGGACCCGGCAGAGTTGCGACATAGTTCACGTTCGCGACGGCCGGGCCGAAGAGCAGCCGCGCCAGGACGACTCCGGCGGTCCCGCCCAGAAACTGCGCCGCCATGTAGAAGACCGCGTCCCAGGGCGCGATCTTGCCAATTGTGGCGAATGCGAGCGTCAGCGCCGGGTTCATATGGGCGCCGGACCGTTGTCCCCAAGGCGAACAGATGATTGCCACAGCCGTCAGCCCCATGGCGATTCCGCCGGCCAGCCGTCGAGTGAAGTCGCCAACGGGCGCACGCTGCAAAAGGATGCCGAAGGCGCACGCCGAGACCATGAAGGCTCCGAGCGCGGCGGCCTCCATCAGGTACTCCGGCCAGTGGCCGCGGAGCGCTTCGGCCGCTGCATGGGGTTTTGCGATTGCGACGCCAGTTGCCTGCACGCCGCTTAGAGGACGCGTCGCCGCGGAAATATTCCATGGAATAAATCGGCCGCCGGGAGGGATGTTCCAGCAGTATGGAACGGCTGAACACCTTAATCGACACCAACATCCGCTGGCTACGGCAAGCCCTCCGGCTGCTGGAACAGCTCGACGACACAGCCTACTCGACCACGGCGCCCGGCATGGCGCCCCATCGCGCTGGCGGTCATCTTCGTCACGTCATTGAGTTCTATCAGGCCTTCTTGTGCGGCGCTGAGTCGCTTCATATCGACTATGACGCTCGCCGGCGCGACCTCGAGATCGAGCGGTCCCGTAGCGCCGCGGCGGATTGTATTCGCGCCGTCATCAGGGAGTTGCAAACGTCCACGGCTGTCCGTTTCGAAGCCGTCGTCTGGGTTCGGATGGAGGACGCGGCGGCGGGCCTGGTTCACGAGCCGTTTATGGAGTCATCGATCAGTCGTGAACTGCAGGTCCTCAGCAGCCATACCATCCATCATTTCGCGTTGATTGCGATGACGCTGCGACTGCACGGAGTCGACATTGACCCCGACTTTGGGATGGCGCCTTCCACCCTGCGTTATCTGGCGGCGAGCGCCGCGGAGGCTGCGTAAATGTGCACGGTGAGCTGGCTCCATCAAACCGGCGGCTATCATCTTCTGTGCAATCGCGATGAGAAGAGGACGCGAGGGATCGCACACCCGCCACGCGTCTTCGAGGGGGCCGGCGTGAAATACCTGGCCCCCACCGATGCCGACTTCGGCGGCACGTGGATCGCCGTAAACGAGCACGGCATATCGCTGTGCCTCTTGAACGGCTCTTCACGGCCTGCTCAGCGCAGCCGTGGTCTGCTTATCCCCGAACTCATCTGGATCCGCTCGATCGACGATTGCGTCTTTCTGCTTCGACACTCGGACCTGAGCCCCTTCGCTCCGTTTGTCCTTCTGATGCTCGAACCGGGCGGGCCGGCAACGGTCGGAATATGGGACGGCGCCCAACTTGCCGTCGACCTCGACGCGCGAGCGCCGCTGACGTCCTCGTCCTACGACCCTGACGGCGTCCGCCGGGAGCGCCTACTGGAGTTCGCTCGACTCAAACCTGTCGACCCCGCGTCGCTATACAGGTTTCACGCGAGCCACACCGGATCGTCGGGCGCGCACGCGCCCTGCATGCACCGGTCCGACGCCGAGACAGTGAGCTTCAGCGAGGTGATCGTTCGGAACGGCGAGATTCGCTTCCATTACTTGCCCACTGCACCCTGCGCCCGAGCCGCGTAACGGAGACCCCATGGGACAACTCATCGCCATTGCGCTCGCGACCTTCGTGAGCGAAGACCTGACATGCATCGCCACGGGCGCACTTGTCGCGGGCGGGCACCTCGGCCTCGTTGAGGGTGTTCTCGCCTGCGCTGCGGGGATCTACTTCGGCGACCTGTTGCTCTACTTCACGGGCCGCCTCGCAGGTCGGCCGATCATCCGCCGGCTCGTGCCGGAGAGTAAGATCGCTAGCGCAGCGCGCTGGATGGCTGAGCGTGGCGCAGCGGTCGTGCTCCTCAGCCGGTTTACTCCCGGTCTGCGACTGCCCACGTACCTCGCCGCCGGGATGCTGCACACGCGCTTTTGGACGTTCAATCTGTACTTCCTGGCCGCGGCCCTCGTGTGGACACCGCTCCTGGTCGGCAGCGCGGCTGTGCTTGGCCGCGGCATCCCGGGGGCGCCTCTCGCGGTCGCCGTCGCAGTGGCCGGCTGGCAGATCGCCCGGCTGCGGTGGCAGACTCGCCAACGAATTATCGGTTGGTTTCGCCGCAGGGCGCGCTGGGAGTTCTGGCCGCCATGGCTCGCCTATCTGCCAATTGTTCCGTACCTCCTATATCTCGGTTGGAGGCATCGATCGTTGACGCTGTTCACGGCGGCGAACCCCGGCATTCCGTCGGGCGGGTTTGTCGGCGAATCGAAGTCCTCGATCCTCTCCCACTTGCCGCGTGTTCCCGATTTCCAGCTCGTCCGGGCTGGCGAGACGCTCGAAGTCTCCGAGTTCCCGGTCGTGCTCAAGCCCGACGTCGGTGAGCGCGGGACAGGCGTGGTCATCGCACGCTCGCGGGAGGAGGTCAACGCATACCTCGCCGCCGCCCGCATCGCCACGATCGTGCAGCGCTATGTGGGAGGCCTTGAATTCGGGGTCTTCTACTACCGTTATCCCGGCGAGCGGTCCGGTCGCATCTGCTCCATCACCGAGAAGCGCTTTCCCGAGGTGGTTGGCGACGGCGTGAGCAAGCTGTCCGACCTGGTCCTTCGAGATGATCGTGCCGTTTGCCTGGCGCACATCTACCTCGCCAGGCAGCCAGACCGCATCCTCTTCCCCGGCGAACGTGTGCGTCTTGTCGAGCTCGGCTCGCACTGCCGGGGCGCCATCTTTCTGGACGGCTCGTCCTATTGCACGCCCGAGCTCGAGGCCGCCATCGACGCGGTCGCGCAGTCGCACCCGGGCTTCTACTTCGGCCGCTTCGACCTGCGCACGCCGTCGATCGCCGACTTCCAGGCCGGCATCTTCCAGGTGCTCGAGCTGAATGGCGTATCGGCCGAGGCGACCCATATCTACGACCCTGCCGTCAGCCTGCTCGAAGCCTACCGCGTAATGTTCCGCCTTTGGCGCATCGCCTTCGAGATCGGCAGCGCGAACCGTGCTGCCGGCGCGCGGCCCATGACGCTCCGCCAGTTCGTGCAGGTCGTCCGCGCCCCGGGAAGAACACAACGGCCCGGTCGCATAAACAGGCATGATCATCGTCTACGACCGAGCCGACCGGCAGATCCTCCTTGCCGGCGGACAGCCGATGTCGCGACGGGCTAACTAATGGGAGGGGCTCGCAACCGACGATGCCGGGCATACCCGTCGCCTTCCCGTTCGACCCGGTCGCCGTTCATTGGTCCAGCTCCGGGAACGGTTGGGTGACGCAGATCAACGCGCCGATTCCGGCAGGGACGGTGGTCGGGGATCGAGTGCCGGCTGTGTTGGCGATCGGCGAGTTCCAGAGCCCGCCGATCGCCATAGCCATCAGGTGAGTTTGTGGGAAGCGACGAACGGCAGTTCCCGGCGGTACATCAAGAGCAGGGCTGCCGAGCACAAAACGACCAGCACGGCGAGGGCGAATAGCTCGCCGCGGTCGCCGACGGCTGCCAGCGCGACTCCGAGCCTGGTCAGATGGAAGACAATCGCGCTGCCTGTGGCGGCCAGCGCCATCGCGGCGCCGAACGGCACGGTCGACGGGATCAGCAGTAACGCGGACGCGATCAACTCGAAGACGCCCGATCCAATTCGCCCCCATGGTTCCATCCCGAGCGTCGAGAAGATGTAGACCGATTCCCGGGCCCCGGTGAACTTGAAGAAAAGGGTTTGCAGCAGAATGACCGCGACGATCAGCCGCAGCCCCCAGCTCGTCCAAACAAATGCTCTAGTGTGTTCCATGTTGTCCTTTCAAATACTCCTTGCCGAGATACCGCTCGATCAGCTTCGGCTCCGTCTTAGTGAGGTCGACGAGGATCAGCCCGTCGAGCGCGTTCGCAAACTTGGCGTCGACATTAAAGCCAAGCAGCTTGCCGCCGAGCCGCAGGTATTGCCGCAACAGGACCGGAACGCCCGCAACGTTCTGCTCCACATCACCGAGAATCGTGGAGAGGTCTTCGACGTCGAAGCCCGCGCTCGGCAAGCCGTCGTCCGGTAGCCGGCGGCGGAACGGATTGCGGCCGCGCACCAAGCCGGCCCAGCCGCGCAGCATCGCATACTTCTCGAGGAACCCGACCATCAGCTCTCGCGAGACGGCGGCGTACTGGTTGCTGATGCTGACCGGTCCGAACAGGACCGTGTACCGCGGGTTGCGCACGAGGAACGCGCCGATTCCCTTCCACAACAGGAGCAGCGGCGCGAACCCTTTCTGGTACTCGGCGCGAATGAACGAGCGGCCCAGTTCGACCGCCGGCCCGAGACGGTCCAGAAACTCCGGGCGGTAACGAAAGAGCGTCGCGGTGTAGAGTCCCCGCGTGCCGGCGGTGTCCGTGCCCACCAGGCGGTAGGCGCCGACGACTTCCTGCCGGCGCGCGTTCCAGACGAATAGGTGAAGGTAGTGCTCGTCGAAGCGGTCCAGGTCGAGCCGCTTGCCGGTTCCTTCGCCAGCGGCGCGGAACGTGATCTCACGCAGCCGGCCGAGTTCGAGCAGCGTCTGCGGAATCGCGGCGGCGTTCGCGAGATAGACCTCCAGATCGCCGGAGCGGTTCAGGAGGTGGTCGGCGGGCAACCCGCCAATCTCGCGGGCGAGTGCCTCTGGTGGGATCGGCCCTGCAACAGCCTCGCGTTGAGCATCGTCCGGGCGGTCCAATGGCCGCGACGTTAACGGCTTGAAGCGCTCGCGGCGCGCCAGCAGGTACGTGCGCCAGCGGAGATAGTCGACCTGTTCGCGTGGGCTTGGAATCGCGAGAAGCCTGTCGGACTCGACCGGCGTCCCGATCCGCACCTCCACGCGCCGCCCGCGTTTGTTGAGCAACTCGCGGCCGAGCAGCGCCGTACGCAGTCGCGGATGCACCATGCCGGCGGCCTGAAACAGAGCTCCGTTGGCGCCATCGACAAAAGCCGGCAGCACCGGTACACGAACGCCTCGCCTCGCCGCGATGTTCACCAGCCGGGCGACGGCCGGGTTCCAGCCCGGGTCGCTCACACCGCGCTCCCGCCAGCAGAAGTGCGAGACCTCGCCGGCCGGAAAAATGACCAGCATGCCGCCTGCGCCGAGATGCTCGAGCGCGCGCCGCAGACCGTGGCCGTTGCCGCCTGCGGCTTGTGGCCCGGACATCGGATCCACCGGGATCACGAGGTCGCGCAACTCCGGAATGGCGGTCAGGATTCCGTTCGCGAGGATGCGAACATCGGACCGCACCCGGCCGAGCAGGGCCGCGAGCGCCGCGCCCTCGAGGATGCCAAACGGGTGGTTCGCCGTGACGATCGCCGCGCCTGCACGTGGGATGCGCTCGATATCGGCATCCGAGACCGCGCAGCGGACGGAAAGGACTCCCAGCAGGCGGTCGGTGATCGGCCGGTCTCCCGCCGACTGCAGCGCGTCGTACACGCGCGCAAGTTCGTCGAAACCGAGAGCGCGGGAGAGAAGATCGCGGATCGCGCGCGGCAGCGGGAAGGGGACGATCCGGGGAATGACGGAGTCAAAAACCGCGGTAGCCATCACTCTCGAAATCCGCGGGCGCGTCGCATTTATTCCGCGTAGAGAATCAATCGGCCGGCGGATCGGGCCAGGCGGCCGCGAATGGTCACCGGCTCGGCCACCCGGTCCAGCAGCTCGCGCCGCCAATTCGCCAGCAGCACCGTTCGCCCCGCGCCGGCTGCGTCGCGCACAATCAGCGCGGGCGGAATGCCGCCGCTCAGACACCGGACCGCACAGTCGCGATGGACTTTACCATTGCCGGGGTTCATCACGCCGAAGTAGCACTTGCTGTCCACGATCTCGCCGGTGAGCTCCACCGGACCGAGGTCGACCTCCGGCGGGGGTTCGCTCGGCCTCACGGCGGTCACCCCTTGAACCGCGATCATGCGGTCCGGTCCGCGGTAGATTCGCTCCCCGCGCAATCGCACGACCTGGCCCCGGAGTTCGGAGGGCGGTGCGAATCCGTGCTTGCCCGGTCCGGCGAGCAGCCACGGAAGCCCGTCCGCGGCAACGAGCGCGGGATACGGTTTCGTAATCAGCACGCCCTCGAACTCGCGATATTCGTGAAACTCGAACACGCTCGGAGCAAAAGGGTCCTGCTCCAGGACGAGCGCGATCGCCGCTCCGGCGGCAATCACTCCGAGGACCGCGACAACGCGCCGTACGAACGTTCGCAGGCCCGCCGGAATGGGCGAGTAGCCAATGTAGAACTCAGACATGTGGGATCTCCGATGGGGTGACGCGCGTTCCCGGCGGGAGCGGCATCGGATCGACCAACACCTGCCGGCCCACGATCTTCGTGCGGTAGGTCGAGACCTTCTCCGTGAATGGCGGCGGCGAGGCCCCCGTATCAGGCAGGTACTGATAGCCGTGCCAGGGACAGGTGATACAGCCGTCGATAATCTTGCCTTCGCCCAGTGGGCCGTTCTGATGCCGGCAGACGTTCGAAACTGCTGACACCTTGCCGCCATACTTGAACACCGCGACCCGCTCGCCGCCGCACGAAACCACGCAGGCGCGATTCTCGGGGATGCGGTCGAGATCGCAGGCAGGCATGTATCCCGGACCGGTGCTGTCCTTCCGGCGCTCCTTCGCCGCCGCCGCCAGATGTAGCGTGGCCAGGACGGTAATGCCCAGGCCGAGGATTACCGGGAGCGCCCGGCTCGTTTCCGACTGGAGCGCGCCCAGCACCACGTGCGCGATCAAAAGGCCATAGGCGACGTACACCAGCATGTGAAGTCGCTTCCACGCCGGGGCGGTCAGGTTGGCCAGCCAGAAGTCGTGGCTGGTGGCTGCCATCAGGAACAGGATCGTAAGCGCAAAGAATCCGAGCGCCTGGAACGGAAAATCGGCAAGGCTGCCGTACCGGGTGTTGCTGACGAACACACTGACCAGCGGGTTCACGTCGCCCAGCGCATGGAACTGGAAGATCGAGAAGACCCCATGCGCGAGGGCAAGAAGGAACATCGTGACGCCCAGGTGCCGGCGGTTGTACAACATCGGCAGGAAGCGCCGGTCGAGGCGGCACAGCGGACCGATCGCGAGAATCACGTGCAGCAGCAGAAGCGCCGCAGTGCCCAGTCCGCGGATCAGCAGCGTCTCCGCCGTCGCGTGCGGATGAACGGCTGCTCCGATGCCCACGAACAGCGCGAGGTACACCGCCAGTCCGCTCACGATGAGGCTGTCGTAGATTTTCTTCGTGCGGTTCCAACCGACCGCCTGGTAGCCGAGGCTCATCGATACTGCTCCCAATTCAGGTTCGGATTCACCGGCATCGTGCTTCGCCGGGCCAGGATGCCTGCCGTCAATATGGCGTATAGCAGCAAGGCCAATACGATCCAGATCCGGAAGTGAGCGCGCCGCAGGGGTCGCGTCATCGCGCCCTCATCCATCGCCCCGCCATCAGCGGCCAGAGCGCCGCACAGCCGGGCAGAACGATCAGGCGGAACCCGAGCGGCGCCTTCCGCGCGTTGGGATCGACCCGGCCGATCCCGACCGCGACGAACACCACTGCGAACACAAGGCCAATCCCTGCGTAAATGCCAGCCAGCCACAGCGCGACCGTCATGTCACACCTGGTTTCCGTAGATCGGAATCGCCGCGCCCGTGACTTGCGCCGCGGCGTCGGAGGCCAGGTGCACGAGCATCGCCGCCACCTGCGCCGGTTGAACGAATTGCGGTCCGGGGTTGCCCGGCGTGTCCATCGTGCCCGGCAGCACCGCGTTCGCGGAGATGCAGCGATCCTTATTCTCGAGCGCGATTGTTCGGATCAGCGCAACCAGCGCCGCCTTGGACGCGCTGTATGCGCCGGTCATGGCGGCCGGTTCCGCCGCCTGCCGGCTCGCGACCGCCACGATGCGGCCTCCGCCTTGTGCCCGCATCTGGGGTAGGACGGCGCGAGCCATGTAGAACGCGGCCCGGTAGTTGAGGTCGAGCATCTTTTCCAACGTCGCGTCGTCGGTCTCCGCGACGCTCTGCCCACCGGCGAATCCGCCCATAACGTGAGCAAGAGCGTCGATGCGCCCGAACCGTCCGGAGACTTCCGCCGCGACCTTACGAGCAGCGTCGCCGCTCGACAACTCGGCCGGCAAGGCGACGAACTCCGGGTGAGGGAAGTCGCTTGCCTGGATCGATCGCGATACGCCTACCACTCGGGCGCCGGCCGCGAGAAAGGCCTCGGTGACGAAACTGCCCAGGCCACCTTTGGCGCCAGTGACGATAACCGTTTTTCCTTCGAGTGAACTCATGATGTTCCCCTTACTCTCCCGATGACCAGGCCACGCGGAACTCGGGATACAGCGTCAGGCCGCCACAGGCGAAGATCGTCTGCCCGGTCACGTACGACGCTTCGTCCGATGCCAGGAACGCGAACACCGACGCGATCTCGTCGGCTTCCGCTGCGTGACCCATCGGAATGTGACTTTCGACCTCGCCTCGCGCCTTCGGGCTATCGGTCCAGGCCTTGTTGATTGGCGTCACGACGGCGCCCGGTCCGACGGCGTTCACCCGGATGCCCTGGCCGGCGTATTCGAGCGCCAGCGACTTGGTCAGGTTCTCCATCCCGCCCTTGCTCACGGAATACGAGAGGTACTTCGGTTTCGGAATGATCTCGTGGACGCTCGAATTGTTGAGGATGACGCCGCCGCCCGGCCGCGAAAGAAAGTGCCGGATGGCCTCGCGCGAACAGAGGAACGGCCCGCGCAAGTTGACCGAGATGATGCGGTCGAAGTCCGCGGTCTCGATCTCGTGGCTGGGCGCCGGTTTCTGAATTCCGGCGTTGTTTATGAGGACGTCGAGGCGGCCGAACGCTTCGATCGTCTTGGCAATCATGTTCTTGACCTGCTCTTCGCTCGAGACGTCGGCCTGCACGAGGATCTCCCGCCCGTGGCCATTGGTGCGTGCGGCCTTGGCGAGCACCTGGGTGGCTTCTGCCTGTTCGGCGCCGCTCCGATAATTAATGGCGACGTTCGCACCTTCTCGCGCAAACCGGATCGCGATCGCCTGCCCGATGCCGGACGACGCGCCGGTGATCAGCACGTTCTTTCCTTTTAATCGTTCCATCGTTGCTCCTTGCACCTGCTTCATCCGGGGCAGCCCGGTGGTTATTCCCGCGGCGTTCCGGGAATAACAGCCCTTGCCAGTTGGATTGAGAGGACATGCGGACCAGACGGTTTGTTCTCCTGTTGGGAGTGACCCCGGCGTTCGCCGGATTGCCCGCCGACCCGGTCAATAAGGATCAAAAACACAATGATGCTTGCCAAGGTCGGCGTGTAAGTAGTTGATTCTGCGTGGGTGGTCGCTAGCATCCTCTGATCTTGCAGAAATTTTTCACTGGCGGGGAATAAACTGGCTGAATAGCTGGATGAAGGGGGTAGGATGCTCTTCTCGCACCGGCCGCGAACGGATGAGTTCGAAGCCGCCGCCCTGCCGTTTTTGAACGACATCTACCGCACGGCGGCACGCCTTCTGGGCACGGGAGTGGGAGCGGACGACGTGGTCCAGGAAGTCTACCTGCAGGCTTGGAAGTCCTTCGGGCGATTCGAGCCGGGGACCAACTGCCGCGCGTGGCTCTTTACGATCCTGTTCCACACGCTCCATCACTACCGCCGGAAATGGCGGAACGTCCGGATGATCAACGAGCCCGAAGTGATTCTCGACCAGGCCGTGTCGCCAGGCCTGTCGATCCCGGAGAACATTACCGATGAAGAGATGTTGGCGGCATTGGCCGACGTTACACATGACTACCGGGCCGTCGTGCTTCTCATCGATGTCGAAGAGTTTTCATACAAGGAAGCGGCTGGAATTCTGAGCGTGCCGATCGGGACTATCATGTCCAGGCTAAGCCGGGGCCGCAGGCAGCTCCGTGAGCGGTTGGCCGGCGTCGCGCAATCATATGGAATCGGCCGGGCAAAAGGGGAAGGAAAGAGCGCATGAATCGGGTTTCATTTGGAGAGATCTGCGAGCGGACCCGCAAGTATCTCGACTCCTACATCAGCAACGAGCTCACCATCGAGACGAACCACGAGGTGCTGCGTCACCTCGAGAGCTGCGCCGGATGCGCGGCCGAGGCCGACGCGCGAGTCCAGCTTCGCGCGCGCCTGAAAGCCGTCGTGCGGAACCAGCCGGCGCCCGTTGAGCTTCCCGTGCTCATTCGCCGCCGAATCGGGGCTGCAGAGTCGCGCAAGCCGTTCGGCGCGATCTGGGCGCGATGGTCCCTGGCCGCCGCCGCGAGCCTCGCCCTCTTTGCCGCGGTGTGGGTCAGCGGCAGGCCCGAGCCGATGCCGGAACTCGCCAATCGCCCGGCTCAGAATACCTACATCGAGAAGGTCTCGGCGCGGTTTGCTGCCGTCCTGCGAGTAGGACTGCGCGACCATATCCACTGCGCCGTGTTTCGCAAATACTCGAAGAACCCGCCCAGCGTGGAGAAGATGGAACGCGAGCTCGGACCGTCGTACCAGGGGTTGCTGCCGGTGGTGCGAACCGCGGTTCCGGAAGGCTACCGGATCGTCCTGGCGCATCAGTGCGCCTTCGCCAAACGCCAATACGTGCATCTGACGCTGGCAAACGGCGACAAGCTGCTGTCGCTGGTGATCGCCCGCAAACAAGACGGCGAGACGTTCGACCAGCTCTCCCCGGCCGCCGGCCCCTCCGGCATTCCTATCTACCAGTCGGGCGCCGATCGCTACCAGGTCGCAGCATTTGACGCGGGCAGTTTCCTCGCGTACGTCATTTCCGACATGAAGGGTATGGCCAACCTGCAAGTGGCCTCCACGCTTGCTCCGGGCGTCCGCGAGTTCCTCACGAAGACCGGCGTCTAGCAGCTCTCCCGTAAGTTGCTGAAACGACAGAGCCGCGACCGGAAGGGAGCGGGCATTTTCGGCTTCTACCACGGGCTGCTAGTCTAGCCTAGCTGGTTTCCGGCGCAAAATTCAGTTTTCAGCCCGCGAACCGCTCCGTTACCGTCGCGGCACGGTATGAAGTTCCTGCTATATCAACAACGCTAAACGTGCCGCGAGCGTGCGAAACCGTGAAAAAACAGGGACGTTCACCCCGTTTCACGGCCACAAATCGTTGATTCTCCACGAAACGTTGACCGGGAAACGGGGTGGACCCCGTAAGCCCCGTAAGCGAGCGGTCCCGCGTTCGAATCCGGTATTTTTGCGCCGGAAAGTAGCTAATCGGGAATAGCGAGCAGCGGCAGCGTCCTATACGGGCTCCACGCGCCCCGATTGTGGGCGGCTGACCTGTTGAAATATCGCCGTGTCACAGCGTCTGCTGGTCCTGCTGCAATGCTTCCTGGGGGTTAGGTCTCTTCCATCAAGCAGCGGAGCAGTTCGGCAACGCTCCACGCCTGCGCCAGGCAGCCGCCGGGACGGTGCGGTGCATCGCCGTCGAACACCTCGGGGATCTGGCCGCCCGAGTCCTCGACGAAGCGGCGGAACGGTGCGGTCCATTCGGGCGGGTGCCCGTGGATCTTGCGATACGCGGTCACGTACGGACCCATGAGCCAAGGCCAGACAGTTCCCTGATGATAGGCGCTGTCACGGCTTTCGGGGCCGCCTTCGTAGCGGCCGCGATATTGCGGGTCCGACGGTGCCAGGCTCCGCAGACCGTACGGGGTCAGCAGATGTCGTTCCACCGCCTCCACGACGCGCGCAGCCATCGCGGCAGGCAGCATCGAATGGAACAGGCTCACCGCGAAGATCTGGTTGGGCCGGATCGAGCCGTCACGTAGATCGCCGTTGACGACGTCGTACAGGCAGCCCTCGGCTTCGTTCCAGAACTGCCGCACGAAGCTCTCCTGCGCCCGGTCGGCTAAATCCCGATAATGCGCGTCGCCGGTCAGATCGTGCATGACGCGCAGCGCATTGTGCCAGAGTGCCTGGATCTCGACCGGCTTCCCGTGCCGCGGGGTCACGACCCAGTCGCCGAGCTTCGCGTCCATCCAGGTGAGCTGCACGCCCGGTTCGCCGCCGAGCAGCAATCCGTCGGCATCGACGCGGATGCCGTAACGCGTGCCGCGCTCGTGCCACGAGACGATGTCAGCGAGGACGTCGAGCAGCTCCGCCCGGACGAATCTCACGTCGTTGGTGTGCGCAGCGTACGCGCGCACAGCCTCGAAGAACCAGAGAGTGGCATCGACGGTGTTGTACTCGGGCGTCTCCCCTGCGTCGGGGAAGCGGTTCGGCAGCATTCCACGGTCGACGCTCTGAGCGAATGCCAGCAATATGCCGCGAGCTTCCTGGTAGCGGCCAGTGGCCAGCGTCAGGCCGGGCAGCGCGATCATCGTGTCGCGGCCCCAGTCGCTGAACCAAGGGTAACCCGCGATGACCGTGCTGCCGTTGCCGCGCCTTACGACGAACTGCTCGGCCGCCCGGATCAGTGCCTGCTCGAACGGGTCCTCCGACTGCACCAGACGTCGCGCAATTTCGCTCGCGCGAAGGCGTTCGACCGACCTTGCGTCACGCGGTTCGGTGGAGGCGACGATTGCCGCCCGCCCATCGCGCATGAACTCGAACGTCAGGATGAGCGGGTTGAAAAGGTCCTCCCGGAAGTCGAGGCCGCGCTCCTGCTCGATCGTGTACTCGAAGTTTCTGTACCATTCGCCGGTCCGGCTCACGAAGCCCTCGGTGTGTGCGAGCCGCAGCTTCGGACAGCCCTGGTAAGGCGCACACGTCACGAGACCCGGTTCGATTTCGAGTGTCGGATCGATCGCGGCGTTCTCGTGCGCCGTCGCGTGATAGTCGCGGAAGGCGATCAGCGGGCGGACTTCCAGCTTGCAGGGGCCGCCCTCCAGTTCGTACTCGACCACGGTGGTGTTCTCGCCATACACCATGAAGATCGACTTCGTCAGGCGGATGCCGTCGACCTCATAGACGAAGGCCGGAAACGGCTCGTGGCGGATCTCCCGCAGGTGCTCGTGGCCCTGCGGGTGAATCACGCCGGGGTAGCGATTCGAGGACAAGTCGATACGGCGATCGCCGATGACAAGCGTCTCCTCGAGTTTCGACAGCAGGACCATTCGTCCCACCGGAGGTTTGGTCGCCGCGACCAGCAGGCCGTGGTAACGGCGCGTGTTCAAGCTCGCGGCGGTCGAGGATGCGAATCCGCCGATGCCGTTGGTCTCCAGCCATTCGCGTCGGCTGGAGACTTCGAACGGGATCACTGCGCGACCGCCTCGAGGGCGAGTTCGGCTGCGCGATCGGCGCGTTCGCCGCTCTGTTGCATCAGCTTCGCGACCAGGCCGGTCCAGCCAGTCTGGTGGCTGGCGCCGACGCCCGAGCCGTCGTCGCCATGAAAGTACTCGTAGAACAGAACGAGGTCCTGCCAGTGCGGGTCGTCGCGATACATCGTGTTGACGCCATGCACCGGCCGCCGGCCGTCCGGCGCCTTCAGGAAGATCCGTGTCAGCCGGCGCGAGATCTCGGCCGCCGCTTCCCACAGCGTCATCATCGTGCCCGATCCGGTCGGGCATTCGACCTTGTAGTCGTCGCCGAGATAGTGATGGAACTTCTGGAGCGACTCGATCAGCAGGAAGTTGACCGGGAACCAGATCGGTCCGCGCCAGTTCGAGTTGCCGCCGAAAAGGCCCGTCGATGACTCGCCCGGCTCATAGCCCACCCGGTATTCAGATCCATTCGCGCGAAAGACGTACGGGTGGTCGCGATGTACCTGAGAAACGGCCCGGATGCCGTATGGCGAGAGAAACTCGCGCTCGTCCAGCATCACGCGGAGGATCTGGCGGAGCTGATCGGGGTCGACCATGGATAGCAGCCGCCGGTCTCCTTCTCCGTCGGCGTGCATGGACGCGACGTTATGGGTCAGATCCTCGCGGTGCGCGATGAACCACTCCATCCTCCGCTTGAAGCCTTCCAGCTTGTCGACCAGCGCCGGTTCCAGCGTCTCCACGGCGAACAGCGGGACCAGGCCGACCATCGAGCGGACCTTCAGCGGGATGTGACCGTCGTCGGGCAGGTGCAGGACATCGTAGTAGAAGCCGTCCTCCCGGTCCCACATCCCGGTGCCGTCGTTGCCCAGGTGGTTGATAGCCGTCGCGATGTAAAGAAAGTGCTCCCAGAACTTGCTGGCGACGTCCTCATAAGCGGGATCCTCGCTCGCGAGCTCCATCGCTATGGCAAGCAGGTTCAGCGAGTACATGGCCATCCAGCCCGTGCCGTCCGCCTGTTCGATATGGCCGCCTGTGGGCAGCGGCGCGCTCCGGTCGAAGCAACCGATGTTGTCGAGCCCGAGAAAGCCGCCCTGGAAGACGTTGCGGCCTTCGCTGTCCTTGCGGTTGACCCACCAGGTGAAGTTCAGCAGAAGCTTCTGGAAAATGCGTGCGAGAAAAGCGCGGTCGCCCACGCCGCGGCGCTTCTTTTCGATCTTGTAAACGCGCCAGGCGGCCCATGCGTGAACCGGCGGGTTGACGTCGCCGAAGGCCCATTCGTACGCGGGTAGCTGCCCGTTGGGGTGCATGTACCATTCGCGCGTCATGAGAATGAGCTGCTGCTTGGCGAACTCGCTATCGACGAGCGCCAGGGGCACGCAGTGAAACGCCAGGTCCCACGCCGCGTACCACGGATACTCCCATTTGTCCGGCATCGAGATCACGTCGGCGTTGTAGAGGTGCGACCAGTCGCGGTTCCGTCCGTTAATCCGCTCGCCGGGAGGCGGGGGCATGGCGGGGTCGCCCTTCAGCCAGTCGTTTACCACGTAGTGGTAGAACTGCTTCGACCACAACATGCCGGCGAAGGCCTGCCTCATCACGTTGCGCGAATCCGGCGCAAGGTCGGGTGGGATCACTGTGGCGTAAAACTCGTCGGCCTCACGGATGCGGTCGGCAAACGTCTGCTCGAAATTGGCGGCGGCGCCCGGGGGCGCGAGGCGGAGCCGGACCGTCCGCGTCTCGCCCGGCGCGAGCGGCAGCGCGTAACGAGCCGCGGCTTTTGTGCCGATGCGCAACGGGTTCACCGCGTCAGGGTTGCCGTGGACGATGTAGTCGTTGATTCCGTCCTTCACGTACGGGCCTGGGTTGGCCGCGCCGAACAGGCGTTGTACGTTGGTCTCGTTCTCGGTAAAGAGCAGCTCCGGACTACCTTCACACTCCAGGCGGCGGCGTCCGAGCTGGTGGTGCTCGAGTTCGATCGCGCTGTTTGCCTCGCGTAGCACGGGCCGGGGCCCGTCCGCGTTGCCCCACGACCAGGTATTGCGGAACCACACGGTGGGCAGTAGGTCGAGGGCCGCCGTGTCCGGCCCGTTGTTCGTCACGGAAATCCGGATCAGGATCTCCTCGGGTGAGGCCTTGGCGTACTCGACCTGGACGTCGAAGTAGCGGTTCTCTGCGAACACGCCCGTGTCCATCAGCTCGAACTCGGGTCGGCTGCGATCGCGGCGGCGATTCTCCTCGACCAGTTGGGCGTACGGGAACTCGGGCTGTGGATACTTGTACAGCGACTTCATGTACGAGTGCGTCGGCGTGCTGTCGAGATAGAAGTAGCACTCCTTGACGTCCTCGCCGTGGTTGCCCTCGTTGCCGGTGAGGCCGAAGAGTCGCTCCTTCAGGATGGGGTCGCGGCCGTTCCACATCGCGACAGCGAAGCAGATGGACTGCCGGCGGTCGGAAATGCCGGCGATGCCGTCCTCGTTCCAGCGATAAGCGCGTGACCGGGCGTGGTCGTGCGAGAGGTATTCCCACGCCGTGCCCTGCGGGCTGTAGTCCTCGCGGACAGTCCCCCAGGCTCGCTCGCTGAGGTACGGACCCCATCGTTGCCAGTGGGCTCGTTTCTGTCGGGAGTCCTCGAGTCGAAGTTCCTCGTATGTCATGGGTTCTCTCCTACCACCGTCTGCTGTCGAGCCGCAGCTCGCTGGCTGCGGAGAATACACCGAAAACGCGATTGGCCTGCAGCCCGGCCATGCTCCTGTCGCCCTTACTGGCAACGGCGCGTTGCAGCGGGAAATGGCCGTTCTTCACGATGATGTCTCGTCCCTTTCGAAGAAGGAATGGCGGAGAGACCATCGTTTATTCCCCTCCTTGGGAGTGGATGTGTTTGCTGTCAGAACAGGCTTGGCAGGCCATCGACCCGAGTGCCCCGGGAAAGTTGCATATCGGATCAGTCCTGGTGGCCGATTCTGCAGCCAGAGGCCGCCTGCCGGCAGCAGGCGAGCTTATCTTAAATTAACAGCCCGTGGTAAATGTCCGCCCGCAGGGCAAAACTCTCCCGTAAGCTGCTGAAACGACGGAGCCGCGACCGGAAGGTAGCGGGCATTCTCGGCTTCTGCCACGGGATAGGCCATGGTCCCGTTGACATAGCCGGACTGGAAAGCACCTGTTAAGGCAGTTGATTGTGGGGTAGAGGAGAGCGACCTTCGATCCTGGGTTGTGCGGCCCGCCGCTTCTGCCAACTTTGGTCCCTCAGGTGGCCTTCTTTTGCGGGGAATTGTTTCCCCGGGTGGGTTTCATGGTGACCAACCTGGAGACCGGCAGCCGGGCGGTGGTGCGGTTTTCCAACAAGCGCGGAACGGCGGAGCAGTGGATCAAAGAAGGCAAGCAGGCGGTGAAGATGACGCGGCTGAGTTGCCACCGGTTCGGCTCGAATGAAGTGCGCTTGATGCTGAGCCTGATCGCCTACAACCTGGGGAATCTGTGGCGGCGGTTGGTGTTGCCGAGGAGGATCGAGAACTGGTCGCTGACCAGTTTGCAACAGCGGCTGGTGAAGACGGGCGGCCGGCTGGTCAAGCACGCCCGCGACTACTGGCTGATGCTGGCGGAGAGCCATCTGACGCGGCGGCTGTTCGGCAGCATGGTGCGGCGGATGGAGGCGTTGCCGGCATCGACAGGGTACCGGCGGCGCTGACCGGTGAACATCTTGACGGGAAGGAGGAGGTAGGGACGGAGAGGTGTCGGAGAGCGCTGTTGAGAACACACAGATTCCAGCTTTCGCTTTTGCGCCAAAGCCCGACGAAGCCATGCGCAGGCACCGGCCGGCGCTCGGAAGGGGCCGTTTTGATCCACTCGGCCCCCCGAGTCAGGGGGTTGGTGTATACTGGCCGGGTCCGGAAGGCCCAAAATGGGAATTCCGGCTATATACTCTACCTATCGTCCGATCTCCGGTCGTTACAATCCAATTAAAGAGGGGACTGAATCGATGAATCCGACAACTGCATATAGACCGTTGATGCGCGCGGCTAACGTAGCCGCCACCGTAGCGTTGCGGACGCTGGCGTCATTCAGCGGCGCGGCCATGGCCCAGACCGCGGATCCCGGGGCTGGGTATTCGGTAGCGCATTTCTTTAAGGTGCCGCCCGCCCAAACCGCGGCGTTTCTTGACCACCAGCAAGGCGTGATGAAGAAGATTGCGGAAGCGCGCATCGCCGCCGGGGACCGGTCCGGATGGACACTGTTCTCAGTGGGGGGAGCGGGCATGGCCGGCGAGTATAATTTCGTCGCGGTCTCTTCCGGCGACAAGCCATTCGACCCCATGACCGGGCCAGATCAGTGGCAGACGTTGCTCGCGGCGGCCGGCAGCAAGCGCGATTTCTCTTCAGTCAGCCAATTTCTGCAACCGCTCACCGTCCGCTCGATCATCAGCCGCCGCCACATGGCCGTCGGCGGCGCCTTGAAGCCCGGCGCGGCCGTGGCCATCCGCCGCATTCGCGTCCTCCCGGGCAAGCTTGGGGCCGCCCTGGCCGAACACCGCAACATCATGCTGCCCATCGCGCAGGAACTCGCGGCACAGGGAGCCATCCTGAGCCATCGGTGACGAGCCCCATTTTCACTGGGTCCTCGACGCTGAGTTACGATTTCACAGTGGGATGGGGCTATAGCTCCGCCGTCGATGCCAAGTATGTCAGTCCGCGCGAGGGCTTCCGGGCCGCATTCGCGAAGGTCCACCCGGGCAAGAACATGGATGAGACGATGAAGGCCTTCGGCGGCGACCGCCGCATTGTCCGTGCCGAGCTTTGGCGGGTGATCGACACGGCCTCAAAATGATGCTTGGCGTTGAGCACTACTTCGATGTCCGCCATGTCGAGATTGGCCCGCGTGGTCGCGGTCGATTGTCCGCACCACGTCACCCAGCGGGGAAACTACAGTTCCAGGGAGTACTGCCGGGAGTAGTCGGTCAGCAGTTCGAGGTAGAGGCGATAGTCTTCGTCACAGAAGAAGGTCTGTTGGCGGTCCAACCATAGGATTTGACCCGAAGGCGGAGGGCTGCCTTCGGGCTCAGGCGGCCAGAGCTTGCGGGCGTACCAGGAGGCCAGCGCTACCGCCAGCGCGAGATCGTCATGGCCGCCCGCGCCCAAAGGCGGGTCGCGTGGCCAAGGAAACGGATGGGCCTGCCGAACGATCCCGAGGCAAAACCCCGCAGATCAGGCAGTCCCCTTTTTCCGTATGGTGTTCCGTGTCCGCCAACCTGACCTACATTCCAGGAACCCGCTCTTGACTCGGCTTTGTTCGCGTGCGACGCCGGCGGCGTAGGGCTGTGAGGGCCAGGGGAACGGCCACCAACAACGCGGTCCCGGGCTCGGGAACGAAGCTTGCGCCGGTCAGGCGGATCTCGTAGAGGGTCTCGACGTCGACGCGCTGCGTCACATTCTCGTCCCAGTCAATCAGCGGGTCGGCGCCGCCCGCCCCGAGATCGGGCCCGTTGGTCCCGGTGGGGTTGCTCGAGGCGAAGATTCGCCCGCCGGTGCTGAACGGTTCGTTGTCGAACCATCCAATGCCAAGATAGTAGAAACCAGGTGATAACGGGCCCAACAAGTGCCCCGCTGGGAGCAGGCTTTGGCTGGCATTGGTTCCGCTCTCATCGTCGTCGTTCATGTAAACGCCCACTCCCACGCTGTCGAAGAGGAATAACTGCGGGTCGGTGACGTAGAGTCCCGGAGAATCCACAGTGGCGGCGGAGAAGCCAAGTGTATCGAAAATCCCGATCAAAAACAGATCCACTGACCTTCCCGTGTCCGGTGCATTCTCGTCCAGAGTCCCGTAGATCGTATCCAGAACGCCGTCGCCCCCGACAGGCTGTGCGGTTGCCAAAGTGCGCCCGGCGTCTCCGAGGTGACTTTCAATGAACGGCGCAGCCACACCGCCTCCGGCCAGCAGAAAGACGGACATGGCCCCACGTACGAGGTACTTCACCTTCCCCATGATGCTTCTTCCTCCGAATTCAGGCAGAACATTGACGAGAGAACCAAACTATGTTGCACCCATTGTCCACGGCCTAACAACCGTCAAGTACCAACTCGGAGGAGCCAAAATGAGAAAGTTCGGCGTAGTGGCGGCTTTGTCCACCGTTTTGATGGCGCAATCCCCGGAAGCCGTGCCCCCTGGCACACAGGCAGGTGCTTCCCGTCTCACCAGAAGCAATGGGAACGTGGAGGTCGTCGTACGGCTCAGAGACCTTCCGCTGGCAGCCGTACTAGGACCGAATGCGAAACGGACTGGTGCTCGAATGACGCCGGCGCAGCAGCAGGCCTATGTGCAGAATCTTATGCTGAAGCAGAACACGCTCGCTTCGCAGATCATTGCGTTGGGCGGGCGTGAACTCGGACGGGTAGCCAAGGCCCACAATGCGCTGATGGTCTCGATTGACTCCGCCCAACTGAACCGGCTGACCGCGCTGCCGAACGTGGCGGGTGTCCGGCCGCTGGGGAGATATGAGATGGCCCTCGGTGAAACGGTTCCGTACATCGGTGCGGGAGCCCTCGTCGCGCCGTTCACCGGGAACAATGTGAAGGTGGCGGTGCTCGATTCCGGCGTCGACTACACACATCGCAATCTCGGCGGCCCCGGGACCCTGGCCGCCTACACAGCCTCTTACGGCACAAGCGAATCAGACCCGGCGAACACGACCCGCGACGGCCTGTTCCCCACAGCCAAGGTGTATGAAGGCTACGACTTCGTGGGCGAGGTCTGGCCCAACGGTCCGCGCGCACCCGACCCCGACCCAATCGATCTCGAAGGCCATGGCACGCACGTTGCCGATATCATCGGCGGACTCAGCTCCGACAATCTGCACAAGGGCGTCGCGCCGGGCGCCAGAATCCTGGCGGTGAAGGTCTGCAGCGCGGTCTCCACATCCTGCAGCGGCGTGGCTATGCTCCTGGGTGTGGATTTTGCGCTCGATCCCAACGGGGACTCCGACCTCTCCGATTCCGTGGACGTAATGAACCTGTCGCTTGGGTCGGGATACGGCCAGCGGGAGGACGACCTGACCGAGGCGCTGCGCATCGCCAGCTTTTTCGGCGTGGTAGTGGTGGCGGCCGCCGGCAATGATGCCGACCGGCCCTACATCGTGGGTTCGCCTTCCATCGGGCCGGCGGTGATCAGCGTGGCGCAGACGCAGGTTCCCAGCGCCAAGGGATATCCGCTAGTCATCAACGCTCCCGCCGCGATCGCCGGCACCTACCCCAACACCGAGGTCCTCGACTTTACTGGTAACGGCGTCACCCCCGGCTGGTTCAGCACGCAGATCGTTTTTGTCGGTCGCGGATGTCCGGCCGGTTCCGTCACCGGGCAACCCGGGGAGGATCCCTACCTGGCGGATCCCAGCGGCAAGGTCGCGCTCATCGATCGCGGCGCGTGTAACGTCAGCCTCAAGGTGGATCGAGCCGCGTCGGCGGGAGCCGCCGGGGTCCTGATCGGACTGGTGGCCGCGGGCGACGCGATCGGCTTCAGCCTCGGCGGCGGCACGACGTTTGTGCCGTCTCTGGTGATCACCCAGGCGACTTCCAATCTGATCAAGGCTCAGTTGGCGGCGAGTCAGACTGTCATCGGCACGCTGGATCCGGCCGTTTTCGTTCCGCTGGCCGGGAGCATGGTCGGTTCGTCCTCGCGCGGCCCAGGGTACAGCTACAACGGGGTCAAGCCGGACATCGGCGCTCCGGGCGGGTCGCTGTCGGCCGAGGTTGGAACAGGTAACGGCGAGACCCCGTTTAGCGGTACCTCCGGCGCGGCTCCGATGGTGGCGGGCGCGGCGGCATTACTGGTAGAAAGTTGCCCGATGTGCTCGCCGACGGACATCAAGTCGCGGATGATGAACACCGCTGAAACCAACATCCTGACGAACCCGAAGACGGTTCCCGGCCAACTGGCGCCGGTCACGCGCATCGGCTCGGGTGAGGTTCGGGTGAACCGTGCGATCAGCACCAAAACACAAGCTTGGGACGCCGGCGACCCCGCGGCCATCAGCATGGCGTTCGGCACCCTGCGGCTGAACACGGCCGTAAACCTGACCAAGAAGATTGTGGTGCGCAACCTCAACGGCACCGTGCGGACCTATTCGATCACGCCCGAGTTCCGTTATGCGGATGACGCGGCTTCCGGAGCAGTGACCTTGACGGCTCCGTCCAGCCTCACTGTGCCGGCCGGCGGCACAGCCACCTTCCCGGTCACTCTGTCAGTGCCGAACCCGGCAGTGCTTCCCAACTGGACCCTGAACGGCGGGAGTTCCGGCGGGACTGGGTCTCTGTTGCAGGCCCATGAGTACGACGGCTATGTCCGAATCTCCGATGCCACCGATACGATTCGCGTCCCCTGGCACTTTCTGCCCCATAAAGCCGGGGGCTTGCAGACGGCGGGGACCACGCTGCAACTCACGGGGGGCAGCGGAACGCTGGGCGTCAGCAACACGGGTGTCGCCACCGGTTCGACCACGGTGTTCAGCCTGCTCGGGACAAGCCCCAAGCTGCCCGGGGACACGCTGCCGCGGCCGGGCGACAACTTCGCGGTCGTCGACTTGCGGGCGGCGGGCATGCGTTTTTTGGCCAACGGAGGGGGCGCGGGTGTCGATGTGCTCCAGTTCGGTGTCACCACCTGGGGTGAACGCTCCCATCCGAACTACCCGGCGGAGTTCGACGTGTTCCTCGACGTGAATAACGACGGCACGGACGATTACGTCGTGTACAACGGCGAGAGCGGCGCCCCCTTCTCCTCTGGAGCGAACGTCACCAATGTGCTTCGCCTGGTGTCCGGGGCGACGCCCGTGGCCAACTTCTCTACCACGGCCGACCTGAGCTCCGCCAATGCCATTCTGAACGTGGCGAGTTCCGCTATTACCTCGGGTTACAGCCCTGGCACGCCGTGGGGAATCACGGTTTGTGCCGGCGACAACTATTACACGGGGCTGATCACGGACTGTCTGCCGAGGGTGGTGTACACGCCGAACCAGCCGCGTTTTTCCTCGACGCCGTCTTCCTTCTCGCTCGTTGCTGGAGGAAGCGGCGGCCTCTCTATCGTTCACACGCCCGCCGCGGACGCTCTCTCGCCGGGGCAGACTGGACTGCTGTTCCTCTACACTCACAACAAGACCGGCCGCGAGACCGATATTGTCACGGTGAACCCGTAGCGGACGGCCCATTAGCCTCCGGTCGTCGTTCGGACCGCTGAACATGCGACCCGACGGCAACTCACCGTCGGTCATGCAGCTTGAGATTCGTCAAGGCACGGCCTGCTTCAGAGCCGGGGGAATCACGGGGGCAAACCGGGAGTTACAAATCCCCGATTTCCTTGAGAGAAACCGCCCGGATACGACACTACTTCGATGCCCGCCATGTCAAGATTGGCCCGCGTGGTCGCCTTCGATTGTCCGCACCACGTCACCCAGTCGGGAAACTACCGCGAACAGACCTTCTTCTGTGACGAAGACTATCGCCTCTACCTCGAACTGCTGACCGACTACTCCCGGCAGTACTCCCTCACGTGCATGTGATTGCAGTTCCACGGGAATCAAAGAGCTTGGCTCGGGCCTTCGGCCGGACGCATTCGGATTATGCCCGGGCACAGCACATCCGTTTGCGGCGGTTGGGCCATCTGTGGCAGGCGTGTTTCTACTCCTGTCCGCTGGACGAAACGTCGCAGTGGCCCGCTTTGGCGTATGTGGAGCGGAACGCGCTGCGGGCGGGACTGGCGGAAACGGCGGATGCGTCGCGATGGTCCAGCGCGGCGGTGCACTGCGGAAGCGGCAATAACCTGGTGGCGTTGGAGTTGGCGGCATGGCGAAAATGGTACGATGCGGAGCGGTGGCGGCAGGTGTTGGCGACGAGCGTGGTGGAAGAGGCCATCAGCGAACGGATTCGGGAGGCCACGGCGCGCGGTTTGCCATTGGGAGGAGAGGCGTTGCGGCGGCGGCTGGAACACCAAACCGGCCGATGCCTAGAGATGCGGGCTCCCGGTCGTCCGCCGAGGAAGAAGGAGCGGGAGTGTGAGCTGGACCAGTTGGAAATCGGGAATTCATAGCTGTCCCGGTTTTCCCGGTTTTCCACAGAACTCGGCCCCCGAGTCAGGCGGTTGGTGTATACTGCCCGGGTCCGGCAAGCCCAAAATGGAAATTCCGGAGAATTGGACGGAGCAAAGGAGGATTTCATGACCCGGCAAGTCGTAAGGCTCCTAACGCTGTTCACGTTCACACTCGTACCTACTATCTGTGCGCAGTCGACGTTTGGCACGATTCTCGGGACGGTGCGCGATCCGAGTGCCGCAACCATACCGTCGGTCCGTGTCCGCGTCGTTGAACTCTCGACCAACCTGACACGAGACGGCGCGACCACCGCCGATGGTTACTATGAGCTCACTAACCTCAATCCCGGCCGGTATGAAGTGCAGGTGGAACACACCGGTTTCAAACGGTTTGTGCAACGCGGCATCGTGCTGGAAACGGCCGGCCGCGTACGGGTCGATGTCCATCTGGAGGTCGGCGACACGACTACTGAAGTAACGGTCACCAGCGACATTCCACCCGTCGAAACCGAGACGGCGCGCATCTCAACCATCCAAAGCCAAACGGTGTTCCAGTATCTGCCGATGGCCGCGAACCGGGTGGCGTTCAACCACTTCGTCATCACTCCCGGAGCTCAACTCGGCAATGGTTCCACGTATACCATCAACGGCAGCCGGGGCTGGAGCAACGGGTACACGATTGACGGAACCAACACCACGAGCCCGATGAACGGAGCGCAGGAGAGCGCGCAGCGGCCTCACTTTGACATCTTGCAGGAGGCACGGATCGACTCGGTGAACAACAGCGCCGAGTTCGGTCATGCCGGCACGTTCAGCCTCACCACCAAGTCGGGCACCAACCAGTTTCACGGCGCGGCCGAGTTTCAGCACTCGAACAGCGCCTTCGGCGCCCGCAACCCCTTCGCCTCAAGGAGGCCCCAGTCGCGATCGAGCTACTACATGACGCACATCGCCGGCCCGCTCGTGATCCCGAGAATCTACAATGGGCGCAACCGAACTTTTATCCTGCTCGGCTATGACGGTTTTACAACACCGGCCGAACTGCTGTTGACGCCGAACGTCCCCGCGCTACGTTTCCGGGAAGGCGACTTCTCTCGCCTTGTCGATGCGCGTGGCAGCCTGATTCCGGTACGCGATCCGCTGACCGGCCAACCCTTCTCGGGCAATGTGATTCCCTCGACTCGCCTGAGCCCGGTCGCGCTCAACTACCAGCGGCTGTACTATCCGAATCCGAACTTCGGCGGGCCGGACGATCTCTCGGCGAACTATCGAGCCACGTACTCGGTGAACAATGGAATCGAGAACAACATCAACGGCCGGATCGACCACCAGGTGACTCAGGACAACCGGTTCTTTGTGCGCTTCTCGCGGATTGTCAGCAACTTCAAGCGAAACGCCACCGATCTGCCGACGATGGGAAGTTTCCGGCGTATCCGGTTCAACAATTCCTGGACCTTCGCCGACACGCATACGTTCTCCCCCACCGTCGTCAACGAGTTCCGTGTGGGGGGATTCAGCAAGCGCTGGCCAATTGACGCGAGCCGGTTCGGGAAGCAGGCAGTTGAAGAAGTGGGGCTGACAGGCTATCCCGGCGCGCTGCCAGACGATGTGACGGGGTTTCCAACCGTCGCCATAACCGGCTTCACGTCCATCTCGAACCAGAATGCCAGCCTGGAGCGGTTGCTCAACCTCGACCTGCACAATATCGTGAGCTGGGTCCGCAGCAAGCACACCATGAAGTTCGGCTTCAACGCCATGCACACGCGGCAGAACAACTATCCGACGTCTCCGAGCGCGGTTTTCGGCAACTTCAGTTTCACCGGTTTCGCCGCCAATTACGCGTACGCCGACTTTCTACTGGGCCTGCCACGGACGTCCGGGCGGGCTGATGTCGTGGCTGCCACCAACAGCCGCAACTACGAATACGCCTGGTTCGCTCAGGATGACTGGAAAATCACACCGAATCTCACGCTGAATCTGGGAATCCGCTACGAATACCATCTGCCCAACCGGGAGCGGGACAACCGGCTGGCCAATTTCGACCCGGCCACGGGCGCCGTGGTGATCCCGAATGAGGACACCCGCCGATTCATCACGCCGCTGTATCCCCAGAACATCCGAATCGTGACCGCCGCTCAGGCAGGATATCCGGATACCCGTCTGGTCAACGCCGACTCCAACACGATCGCTCCCCGATTCGGCTTTGCCTACCGCATTGGCAGTGGTTCCCGGACCGTCGTCCGCGGCGGCTTCGGCGTCTTCTATAACAACGAGAACCGCAAGGTGTATGGTTCGATGGTCGGCGGGCCGTTCGTCGGCAGCGAGACGTACGACAACGTGATCACCAGCGGCCAACCCCTGTACCAATGGCCGCGGGCATTCCCGGGCACAACCGCGCGGCCGCTGGGCGTCCAGAACATCAGCGGGGCGAACCCGTATCTCCAGGATAGTTACACACAACAGTGGAATCTCTCGGTCGATCGCGAGTTGTGGTGGCAGACCGGCCTGCGGATTTCGTATATCGGCCACCAGGCCCGGCAACTTCCGTACCGCGCGAACCTCAATCAGCCGCTCGCGAGCACAACACCTTTCAACGCCAACCGCCGTCCCTATTCACAATTCAACACCATCACGTGGGTTGAGCGCGGCGCGGTGCAATCCTACAACGCACTGCAGATTGAGGCGAATCGCCGCTTCAAGAACGGCTTCCAGTTCAATGCACACTATACCTGGGCCAAGAACCTGTCCGACTCTCTCGATGTCAACGCGCTGGGCAACCTGATTGAGTACAACTTCGACCGCGCGCGCGAGCGCGGCAATGAGACATACACTCCTCGCCAGCGGTTGGTCGCGAGCTTCGTCTACGAACTGCCGGTTGGCAACGGCCGCCTGCTCGGCGGGTCCATGTCTCGCGCGCTGGACGCCGTTGCCGGGGGGTGGTCCGTGAGCGGCATCTACTTTGCCCGGACTGGATTCTGGTTCACGCCGTCCTTCGCCGGTTCGGACCCTTCCAACACGGGTCTGACGGGTGGGCGGCCGGACCGCATCCGCGATGGCAATCTTCCTGTCAGCGAGCGAACGCTCGACCGCTGGTTCGACGCGACGGCATTCGCGGTTCCAGCCGCCGGGTCCGGACGCTTCGGCAATGCCGGTGCCGGCATTCTCGAAGGACCCGGAGCAAATACGCTTGGCCTGGCGCTGTTCAAGACGCTCACAATCTATGAGCGGCTCCAGTTGCGCATCAACGGCAGCTTCCGCAACCTGTTCAACCATCCGACCATGTACGCCAATCCGGCTGCCAACATATCGGCGCCGGGACAGGTAGCCCGGATTACCGGTTTCAACGGCACCTTGGAGGAAGTGCCGTTCCGCGAAGGCTACATCGGGATCCGTCTGCAATGGTAGGAGGAATCCTGGGGGACAGGGGACGGGACGTCTCGTACCCGTTCAGGCGGCTTTCTTCTTGTCTTCCTCCAATCCCTGTAGCCACGCCGTCACCGCTTCGTACGCCTTCGCATGTGGCCGCAGCACCTCCAGTAATCCGTCCCGCAAGTGCGCCCACCCCGGGTGGGTCGTCCACTCTGCCGATTCTTCGTCCTCCCCACTACTCACGCCCATCTCCCAGATCGCCTGATGCCCCATCCCCTTCAGCGCCTGCAAGGCCAGCCTGGGGTCCTTGTAACGGGACTCCGCCCAGATCCGCCGCATCCCTTCCAGCGGTTCTTCGCTCGCCGCCAGCAACCGGCGCCGCCGTTCGCTGCCCATCCGCACGCTCGCCGCCTGCACCTCGCGCCGCAGATGCAGCCGCTTGTGCCGTCCCAGCGTCCATTCCGCGATGCCGTACCGTCGTTCCAACTTGGCGTAAGCGACGCCGCTCACCAGGTCCGCCTCAATCGTATCCCGCTTCGGACGCCGGCAAACCTCGCACCGTCCTTCTTCTTCAGTTATCCGTTTCATCTCGTTCCCTTCGTATCTCCATCGTGGCACCGGTCTCCGACCGGCGCTCTCCGAACCGCGGCCGGAAGGCTGCGGACCCGCGTGCCCTAGACCCCCGTGCGCCGGACGGCAACACCTCGATGCGCCGCCCTCCCGACACGACTCCGACCTGCGGGCGTCAGTCATCTGAGTAGTTCCGTCAAGAAAAAAGTGCACGTCACGAGAGTGCCTGTGCCAGCGGTGAACCACGGCGTCGAAGAGCCTCGATGTACCGGCTCTCATCGTAGGGTTGACCATC
>JBJXGR010000412.1:0-2767 GCA_046160045.1 Bryobacteraceae bacterium | reverse complement strand
CAAGGACGCTTCGCGCCGCGAAGACGCGGTGGCCAAGAGGCCATCCTTGACAGCCGCCATCCCCGGCGTCCTTCGATCGTCAGGCCGGGACGGAGAAACGGCGCCCAACCGAACAGAGAAACACTTGAGGAAGATCGGATTGGGTCGTTACCACCCACTCCAAACAGCGAGGAGGCCTTAAAATCGTCTGCTGTTTCAGCAGCCTGGACTAAGCAATCGAACTCGGTGACCGATGATTGTCCCCGGCGCAAACTACTAAAAAGATCGCCGCCGAGACCAAACGTAGCACGATCCCGCAGGGTGGCAGCGGCCGAAACCTGCCAGCAAGGAAGAAGCGACAACTGATCGTCTGACGGCCGTAGCACAGAAGGCAACCGCGCCAAGAAGTCAGCGGCTCGCCATGACGCCTCAATTACGTCGCGTTGTGAGCGAAACGCGCCGACCATCTCTTGCTGAACAAGATGGGCCGCCACAATGTCACTATCGCCCATAAATCGAGCCAGCCTATTTTCGGCGTGTCTGGTCGCACTCATGGTACGACCTGCGTGCCAGGCGCGGTCAAATCCTTGAGTGAAGTTTGCGCCGAAGTGTGGAGCGTGGTTGACATTTGATAGGATAGAGCCACCCACTAACCCATCTTTAGCGCTTTTTCTGCTATATACCGTAACGAATATGGAAAAACCCTGATATACATTTGAGTGCCCCTAGAATCGTCAATGTAGTGCCATAATTACCAAAGGCCCCCTTGACGCCAGGCGCCGCCACGCTCATCTTCCCCACCATGTTCATCCGAAAAACCACAACCCGAAAGAAATCCACCAACGAAGCCTATTTCACCTTCCGTCTCGTCGCCTCAGAGCGCACCGGCGATCAGGTCCGCCAGATCACCCTGCTTAACCTCGGCCGCCATTTCGACCTGCCGCAACCCGACTGGCCACGCCTGTGCGCTCGGATCGAGGCGTTGCTCGCAGGGCAACCCGACCTCCTTCCCGAATCGGAAACCATCGAAGCTCTCGCGCAACGCTTCGCCGCCCGCCTCATCGCGGCCGGACCGGGCCCCGGCGAACCAGCCGCCGGACCATCCTGTCCCGCGCCATGCTCTGCCGAACCACCCTCTCCCGCGCTGGACGCCGTTCAACCCGCGCCGGAAAAGCCTGCCGCCGCTTCCACCACGCCAGCCCCGATCTACGCCGAGGTCGATGTCGCTTCCCTGCAACTCACCCGACCACGCGCCGTTGGGGTGGAGGCCGTCGGTCTCGCCGCCATGGACTGGCTGGGGATCGACCGGATCCTCACCGACCTCGGCCTGAACGGCGTCCAGCGCGACGCCGTGGCCGGCCTGCTGATCGGGCGCATGGCCGCCCCGGGCAGCGAGAGCGCCACCTGGCGCTGGCTGCGCGAGCGCAGTGCTCTTGGCGAACTGCTGGGTGTGGACTTCGAAGCCATGCCGCCGATCCGGCTTTACCGCACCTCCGATCTGCTCGTGCATCATCGTGACAAGATCGAGGACGCGCTGTTCGCCAACATCAAGGACCTGTTCGGCCTGCCGCTCACCGTCACGCTCTACGATCTGACCAACACGTATTTCGAGGGAACCGCCGCCGGGAATGCCAAGGCCGCCCGAGGCCGGTCGAAAGAGAAACGTTCGGACTGTCCGCTCGTCACCTTGGGCTTGGTGCTCGACAGCAGCGGGTTCGTGCGCCGTTCCCGCATGTTCGCCGGTAACGCCGCTGAGGCCGGCACGCTGCAGGGCATGCTCAAAGGCCTCGCGGCTCCGGACGGCGCTCTGATCATCATGGACGCCGGGATCGCCACGGCAGCCAACATCGCATGGTTGAAAGAACGAAAATACCGCTACCTGGTGGTCAGCCGCGAACGCGGCCGCCAGTTCGATCCCGCTCAGGCGATCGATACGCTGACCGCATCGAATGAAACCGTCCGGTTGCAACGCGTGCTCAACGAGGACGCCACGGAAGTCCGGCTGTATTGCCATTCCGAGGGACGCGAGACCAAGGAAATTGCAATCTCCGCCCGCTTCGTGACGCGCTTCGAGGCCGGTCTGGAGAAACTCGCCGCCGGCCTGGCCAAACCGCACGGACAGAAGAAGCTGGCCGATATCCAGCAGCGGATCGGCCGGTTGAAGGAAAACAGCCGGGGTATCGGTCAGCATTACGATATCGTCGTGACCCCGGACGCAACGGGAAAGACCGCCGCTGCCATCACCTGGACGAAAACACCGGTCGAGGGCTCGATGCTGACCCATCCCGGGGTCTATTGCCTGCGCAGCAACGAAACCACGTGGGACGCGGCAACGCTCTGGCACACCTATACCATGTTGACCGATCTGGAGGCGGTGTTCCGCGGCCTCAAATCGGAACTCGGCCTGCGTCCGGTGTATCATCATAAGGAAGAGCCCACCGAGGGACACCTGTTCATCACGGTTCTGGCCTATCAACTGGTGCAGGCGATCCGGCGCAAACTGGAAGCCGCCGGTGAGACCATGTCCTGGACCCGGTTGCGGGAGGTCCTCTCGGTGCAGCGGCGGGTGACTGCGACCTTCCAGCAGCGGGATGGACACACGCTGCATGTCCGCAAGGCGACCGTCGCGGAACCGACATTGCGACGGATTTATGAGGCGCTGGGAATCGATGCCTCACCGGGAGGGATCCAGAGACTCACCGTCTGAACCCCGTATGACGCGGTTGTAGTGCCACACGAGCTGAGAAAGTGGCACAAAATACTGATAATATTAGGTTTATTTTGGTGG
>JBJXGR010000411.1:0-12933 GCA_046160045.1 Bryobacteraceae bacterium | reverse complement strand
CGAACTCGATTACCTCTGCTTCTCGAATCCCTCCTGGTTCGCCCAGCCAATGGCCGCGCGGCGATACAATCGGCGGCAGCGATGAGCAAACGGATCCTGTTGGTACTGGCAGTGTGTGTGCGGCTGGCGGCCCAGACGGTGGTGGACGGGCGGACGACGTTGGTGGTGTCGGCGCGGGAGCCGGGTGCGGTGCTGAAAGCCGTGGACGACCTGGCGCGGGACCTGGAAGCGGTGTTAGGGAGGAAGTTGGCGCGGGCGGAGAAGGCGCCCGTGCGGGGGACCGCGATCGTGGCGGCGCTCCGGGAGAACGTCCCGGCGGAGACCCGGAGGCCGCGAGAAGAAGAGGCGCTGCTGATCGAAGAGCGCGGCGGGAAGGTGGTGCTGACCGGCGGGGACGTGCGCGGGACGATCTACGCGATCTACCGGTTTTCGCAAACACAGCTCGGCGTGGACCCGCTGTGGTGGTGGACGGATCATCCGCCGGCGAGAAAGGCGCGGGTGACGGTGGCGTCCGGCTACCGGCTGGCGGAGGGGACGCCGGCGTTCCGGCGGCGGGGCTGGTTCCTCAACGACGAGGATTTGCTGACCGGGTGGAAGCCTGCGACGCCGGGCGGTACGGGGGTCTCGCTGGGGGTTTGGGACCGGGTCTTCGAGGCGCTGCTGCGGCTGAAGGGCAACATGATCGTGCCGGGGACGTTCATCTTCCCCGACGAACCACAAGTGAAAGCGGCGGGCGAGCGCGGCCTGATGATCACGCAGCATCACATCGAGGTTCTGGGGACGAACACCTGGAAGTGGCCGGAGGAGGCGCCGTACTCCTTCGCGGAGCACGCGCAGATCCTGAAGAACGCGTGGCGTCACTCGATGCTGGGGTACGGGAAGGAGCAGGAGGTGATCTGGACGGTAGGCTACCGAGGGCGGCACGACCGGGCATTCTGGCTGGACGACCAGAGCATCCCGCCAACGGAAGAGGCGCGGGCCGCGGCGATCCGGTCGGCGATCGACGCGCAGGTGGAGATCGTGAAGGCGGAACGGGTGTCGCCGCGGTTCATCATGAACGCCTGGGCGGAGGCGGTGCCGCTGATCCAGAAGGGGCTGCTGACGCTGCCCGAGGGGGTGACGCTGGTGTGGCCGGACAACGGACACGGGTTGATCCGGGACGCCGGGCGGATCGCGCGGGGGCAGGGGGTCTATTACCACACGGCGATGCACGACTTCGTGGCGAACCAACTGACGGAGATGGTGCCGCCGGAGCGCATCGAGCGGGAGCTGGGCCGGGCGGCGAAGGCGGGGGCGACGGAGTACCTGCTCGTAAACGTGAGCGACGTCCGGCCCTACCCGCTGACGACGCGGGCGGCGATGGAGGCGGCCGTACACGGGCAGGCGTGGGGATGGGAACCGTATCTGGGGACGTGGTGCAGGGAAGAGTTCGGGGAGCGGGCGGCGAGGGCGATGGCCGAGTATTACCGGGCGTACTTCCAGGCGCCGGGCAGGTCTGGGGCGGCGGAGCACGAGACGCTGGCGGACAACGCGTATCACAATTACCTGCGGTTCATCCTGGTGTCGCTGATCAAAGGACGGCCGGAGCTGAGCGCGCGGTTCATCCAGATCCGGGACTGGGACCAGTGGCTGAGCAAGGTGAAGCGGGCGGCGGCTGATGCGGAGCCGCGGTGGGAGCGGGCGCGGGCCCTGGCCGAGAAGGCGGCGGGACTGGTGCCGGAAGAGCGGAAGGCGTTTTTTCAGGGTCACGTGATGACCCAACTGGAGATCCACCGGCGATCGAACAAGGCTCTGCGGCTGGGGGCAGAGGCGTGGGCGGAGCGAGGGCAGGGCGCGGCGAAGGTGACGGAGACCATCGCGGAGTTGAAGGCCGTGCTGGCGGCGATGGATGCGGCGGAGTACGGGAAATGGAAAGACTTTTACAGGGAGGACCGGTTCGTCAACGTGCGGCACACGCTGGCGCTGGCGGAGGGCGCACGGTCCAAGCTGGAGGGGCGAGGGGTGCCCGTGGGACTGCGAGTCGAGGCCCTGGTAGAGGATCCGTACCACTGGTTGAAGTCATACCAGGGTGGGCGCAGGGTGGACGTGCGGTAGCTCGATTGCCACGTCTCGTTCGACCTGGTGCCAAACACACCAAACGCATCAATAGTGACCGTGAGTGGCTCCTCCGTGATGCCGAATCGTGCTCTGCAGAAGGCTAGTTAAGACCCCGAGGCGCTATTCCGCGGGCGTTTACTCGAGCTTCGACACCTTCAGATTGTCGAAGTAGACCTCGAAGGGCGCATCGGCATAAACCCCGGGGCTGCCTTCGCGATTGGGAATGGCATCGACTTTCTCAACGGTCCAGTCGGCTGGTTCGGCCTCGGCCACCGGCCAGGCTTTCCCGCGAGCCCGCGTCTTGCCGTCGGCCAGGTTCTGCACTTCGAGCTTCAGCCGGTACCAGGTGTTGGGCTTCCAGGCGAACGGCTTTCGAATCGTGCGCTCCGTCTCCGGCTGCCAGGATTCGAGTTCCAGCCGTTGGTGATTGCCGAACAGGATCAGGGCGTAGCGCTGCGCGATCACCCCGGCATCGCCCATCTGCCGCCGCTTCTCGGTGGCAAAGATGTCCCCCTCCACCCTGTAGTTCGACGAATCCACCACGCCCATGTAGGCCCGGGCGCGCTTGGTGAACGGGTTGTCGGCCAGCTTGACGAGCACTTTGTTGCCCTCAATATCGCGCACCGCGAACTTGCCGGTCGCGTTCACCCACTGGCGGGGCGGGCCCTTCAGGTTGGTGAAATCCTCGGACCAGGGAATCGGCTGCATGACACGGCCCGTGGCCGCTCCTGACAGGCCGCCGGCCATGGCCTTGATCTTGCCTGCCTGGCCGGCAGGATCGGCCGCAGCCTGGAACTTGCCATCGGCAATCGTACCCTTCAAGCCCTCGAGCGACCACTGAGCGGGCTCCTCGCGAATGAAGCGGCCTTCCGCGTCGAACAGCCTCGCGTGGAACGTGACGGATTCACCCGGCTCCAGAATCACGTCCGCGGGCACGATCTGGAGATGAGCAGGCGTCGCACCGGCGGGCGCCGCCAGCGAACCGGGCGCCTTGTACGGCAGCGCGGGTCCCTTCTTCTTCCCGATGGCATAGGTGGCGTCCATCGTCACCAGGAAAACGCGGCCGCGCGAAATTGCCGGGGAGGCGATGATCGCTTCCGGAGCCTGGTCGGTGCCGAGCTGATCTTCGTCCAGGACCTCGGCCTTGTCGGCGTGCGGCTTGAGAATGACGAATTTGCCGTTCTCTGAGCCGATGTACACTTTGCCGTCGCCATACACGGGCGACGCCTTCTGGATGGTGCCGAGGTTGAACTTCCAGGTTGGCTTGCCGGTTTCGGCATCGAACGCCAGCAGGTTGGCTCCATTGTCCGCCTGCAGGATCTGGTTGCCGACCACGATCGGCGAGGAGAAGCCGCACTGCACGCCCTTGTTCAGCCATTTGATCTTCTCCGGGCCGAACTTGCCCCTGGCGGTCGCGTCGATAGACCCCACCAGTCCCATGTCGCTGGAGTCGTAGTTCTCCTCAGAATGCGACACGATGACCTGGTTGCCGATCAGGACGACGCCGCTGTTCACGCCGCGCTTGGTCATGGGAAAACTCCACACCATCTCGCCGGTTTGGGGCTTCAGCGCATGAACGGCCCCGTCGCCGCCGCCGGCGATAAAGAGGCGGGTTCCGTTAATGTCGGCGATGGTCGGCACTGCGTAGGTCGTGTCGAACGGCCGTCCCGGCGCGCTCGACACCCACACGGTCACTCCGGTCTTCTTGTCGAACGCCATGAAGCGGTGGGACGCTCGGGCCGAGTCACCCCAGGCGGATGTGATGCCGCTGACAATGACGAGATCGCCGTCGATCAGCGGGGACACCGTCCGGCCGCCATGTGTGGTGACCATCCCAAAGTCTTCGCCAATGAAACGCTGCCACAGCAGCTTTCCGTCCATCGTCAGGCCGTACAGCGTCCCGGCGCCGGTGAGCGAGTAAATATTCCCGGTGGCTGGATCGGCGGCCGGGGAGGCCCAGGCGATGCGGTGCTTCGGCACATCGCTCAGGTACATGTTGACGCGATGTTCCCACAGGATCTTTCCGCTGTCGGTGTCGATGGCGACGATCCGCTCCTGAAGCGTTTGGTCCTTTCCGGAACCGGTCTGGAGGAACAGACGGTTGCCCACGATGACAGGGGTGGACCGGCCGCCGAACGGCAGCTTCCAGAGAAGATTCTCGCCTTGCGGCGACCATTTTGAGGGCAGGTCTTTTTCGAGCGAAGAACCGTCGCGCTGGGGACCGCGCCACTCCGGCCAGTCACTGCCGGACGGCTTCCACTGCGCGAATGCCGCCGTGAGCGCTATCGAGAACGCTGTGAGGAGACGAAGGGTGTGCATAAGGGCTGACGGGTGACTCCCACATTATAGGTCGCTTCAGCGGATGGGTGAGAACGGAAGAGGACGCAGCAGGCTTCCGCTGATATTGGAGACGATCTCGGCATCGGTCAAACCGGGCGTGGCGCGAAGTTTGTGCCAGGCGGGGTCGGCGAGGAAAGCCTTCCATGCCTCTTCTCGCGCGGCGAGCGAATCGAAGGCCAGCATGTAGGTCAGGTTAGGTTGGTTGGCTCCGGCGATGGTCTCGCCGAAAAAGACGGGCAGCATCTTCGCTCTCCGGAAGATCGCGATCTCGCCGTCGTCGAACATGCCGATCTTGCGCCTGGAGGCCTTTGCGTTGTTGGCTTCGTACGTGCGCAACTCAAAGACACGCGGCGCGCGACCGGCATCCGCCGGCGGCACCTCGATGGCCGGCATAGTGCGGAACCCGCGCAGCAGCGACGATTCCATGCGGATGTAGCTCAGCTCGGTCATGGAATCGAACGCGTCCGCGCCTTTCTGGTACTGCGGATCGGCGGCCATTTTCGCGGTGGCGGCCTCCATGCCGGCGAGGCTGGGAAAGCTGGTAAGCGAAACCGCAAACGGCATCTGCGGCGCGACCATTCCCGCGAAAAAGCCCACGGGACCGGCGCCGGCGCGGAGCGCCGCGGGCAGATAGGTCTTGCCGAGAAACGCGTTGGTTCGTTCGATCTGCGCGCCGTTGCGCAGGCGGTAGTAGCGAAGTTCGAAGATGGCGGGTTTGCGGTCGGCTGGCATGGCGTTTTGTGCGGTAAAGGAGGTAACCGCGGAAGCGGTAACAAAATCGCGGCGGTTCATTCAGCATTGAGCGTAGCAAGAACCCCCGACCGAAGACCGGGGGAGGCTTCGAAGCCGCGGTCCGCTACACAGTCCCGCGGCGGGGGTCAGCGTCGCGGACGTGAACGTGGGCGATGAAACGCCGCAGGTCATCCGGGCTTGTTGATTCGACCATTTGCCTGCATGGCATTGCGTGGCCGGACGATTACTGCCTAAGCGGATCGTAGATCGGCGAATCGAAGAATGCCGGGTCGTCGCTGTTCCACTCAGTGCCGTCGGAGTATTTAGCTGAAGTGACCACCAGAATCGCGCGCGCCGCACGCTGCCGCAGCGATTTGGCCCTCGCGGTCAATTCCCGAATGCGGCCAAGACCCACGCTCACGCGTTTGCTGCCGCCAGGGTCGAGCATCACCAGGAAGTCGGCGCCCTCCAGGGTGACCTCTTCCCCGGATCCGGACGAGGACTTGACTTCCACGCGCACAGCCTCAACGGTCTTACGGGAATCGTTGTGGAAGGTGACGTAGTCGAAGCCAACCTGTTTGGACCGGGAGATTGCCGAGATCGTGACAGGAGAATTCAAGTGGGTCTGGCTTGTGAACATCAGTTTCTGCGCGAATGCGGCGCTGGCGGCACCCAATCCAGCCACCAGGCAAACGACACGGTGAAGCCCTTCCACACTTGAAGTGTACCGCCTGTCGACCGGCGAGTCGCAGTTCGGGGGACAGGCGCGACCGCACACCTTGGTCGCAGTTGTTAGGATCGCGGCTAGAACTGGAAGCGAAGAGCGAACTGCATTTCGCGTCCCAAACCAGCACTGGTCACGCGGCCGAAGTTGCCGGAACTGATCTCCAGTGTCGGCGGATCGAACGGCGGCGTGTTGGTGAAGTTGTAATTCTCCCACCGGAACTGAATGCTCTTGGTTTCCGTGATGGGGAAGTTCTTGAACACCGCGAAGTCCAGGTTGAACAGACCGGGGGCGGTCAGGATATTGCGTCCGCTGTTTCCATAGTGGCCCCGTGCCGTAACGAACGCCGAAGTGTTGAACCAACGCTGAAGACTTCGCTGGCTTTCATCCAGGCGGCCGTCGGCAATGCGGTCGGGCCGATGGTTGCATCGCGGGCAGCCATCGTCGATCGGCTTCAGGGCTTGCGACGGGTGTATAGGTAGCCCCGTTTCCATCGTCATGTTGCCGTTGAACTGCCACCCGCCCAGCAATTGGCCGACGCCACCGCGCTGGCCCCGGTAAAAGGGCAGCTCATACAGAAATGCCGTGGTGGCGCGATGCCGCTGGTCGCTTTCGCCCAGTCCTTTCTCCAGCTTCCAGGCGTAAGGGTTGTTGTGGCGCTGCGCGCCGCAACATGCGAACGAGTCGAACATGGTCTTCGACCACGTGTAGGTCTGCAGCAGCGTGAACCCTCGCGAGAATCGCTTCTCCAACTTCGTGAGCAGGCCGTGGTAGTTGCCCGCCGCGTCGAGGGAGATGTTTTCGATGGGGCCCCACCCGGGGTAAACGCGGGTGGAGGTGCCCTGCGCGAATGGGTTCACCGTGCGCGGCGAATCGAAGTGGCTGGACTTCGAACCGGCATAGCCCACTTCCAGGGTGAAGCCCATCGGCAGCAGTTTCTGGATATTCAGATTCCACTGCTGGACATCGCCGACGCCGCGTTTGGGATCGGCCGAGTTGATCTCGCTGTTGATGTTCAAGGCCGACGCCTGATCGGCGTTGCGCATACGGATGCGGACGTTGCCTGCCGCGTTGAGTTCGTTGATGTTCAGGTTGTTGGGCGGATTGGCGGCCAGCGCCGGCACGAACATGTTCATCATGTTCACGTTGTAGAAGATGCCATAGCCCGTGCGAATCACGAAGCTGTTGCCTCCGAAAGGCCGGTAGGCAAAGCCGATACGCGGTGCAAAGTTGGTTTTGCTGGGTTCGTTCAGAGGGCCGCGCTTTCCGATCGCCGGATACAACTCCAGTTTCGTGAAATCGAAGTTGCGGGATTGCCCGTTCTTGTCCTCAATGCTGGAGTTGTA
The DNA here is from genome assembly GCA_046160045.1 of Bryobacteraceae bacterium. GTDB lineage: Bacteria > Acidobacteriota > Terriglobia > Bryobacterales > Bryobacteraceae > CAZGUX01. The sequence continues at coordinate 5,694 of JBJXGR010000411.1, read as the reverse complement.
CTCATAGCGCACGCCGACGTTCATGGTCAGCTTGGGAGTGACCTTCCAGTCGTCGGTGATGTAGTTGTGGTACCGCCAAAAGCGGGTTTGGGGAAAGGTGCCGGGGTCGACACCGGGGGGCAGGTTGGGAATGAACCCGAGACGCACCTGTTGAGGCTGGTCAAGGAGGAAGTCCGCAAAGGCGAGGCGGCCGCGCTCGGCCGCGGTTACACCGGCCGCCGTGCCCGAATGGATGCCAGTGAAGTCGAACTGGCCGCGGACGAAACTGATCGTCCGGCGGTCCAGCCGCAGGAGAGTGAACTCGGCCCCGATCTTGAATGTATGGCTTCCCCTGGTGAGGGCAATCTGCTCGGAGACCTGACGGGATTCGTCCCAGATGGTGTTGATGTCGCTGTTTCCCAGGCCCGACATGCCGGTGATCGAGATGCCGGGCAGGCCGGTATCGCTGGGGCGATTGGTCTGGCCGGGAATGCCGAGATCCTTGGCGATATTGAACGAACTGCCGCTGACGTCATCCACCGTCTTGAAGATGTCCCGGTTGTAGGAGACCTTCAGCTCGTTGAGCACGGTGGGCGAGATGATCCGCGTGTAGTTCAGCGTCGCGTTCTGCTGCCGCCGCGGGCGGCGTGTCACAAAGAACGGGTGCGGGTTCACCGGAAACACCGGCAGGCTGACGTCTTCAATTCCGTAGCGGCCGAAGAGCTTGTTGTTCGCATTGATGTTGTGGTCGATTCGGACAAACATCTGATTGTCGTCGTCGGCGTTGCGCGAAGCACCGGGAAAGTTGTTTGTGCCGTTGAACTCCGCCGGTCCGGAACTGCGGTTGGGCAGAAACTGCAACAGGGCTTTTGACTGAGGAGCGATGCGGCTGGCCGGGATTTGATTGCCGGCGAAGGGAGCACCGGAGAGCAAATCCTGAATTGGGATCAGCGATCCGTCGGTGCGCCGGAAGAACGGCTCGGTCAGATCGCCCGATCTCATGCGATCCGACGGCACGATCAGGAATCCCTGGGTGGAGCGGCGTTCCTTGTAGAACTCGCCATTGGCCGTGAAGAACGTGCGGTTCTTAATGATGGGACCACTCACGACGCCGCCATAGGTATTGCGACGGAGAGGCCTTTTCTGTGCCCCAGGGGTCTCGAAGAAGTTCCTGGCGTCCAGTTTGTCATTGCGCAGGAAATGAAAGGCCACGCCGTGAAGCGAGTTGGTGCCGGGCCGGATGGTCGCGATGATCTGGGCCCCGGACTGCGTGCCGTACTCGGCGGAGTACCACCCTGCCTCCACGCGGAACTCCTCAATCGCTTCCACGGAAGGCCGCATGCGGACCGAGCCGTGGATCGCCGTCTTGAGCGGAGCGCCATCCAGCAGGATCGCGTTGTTATGGACTTTCTGTCCCATGGCGGCGATGCCGAACCCCGGACCGAACCCGCTCGTGGTGACGCTGGACGCGGGACCGCGGCTCATGCCGGGCGCGAGCAGCGCCAGGCGGAACAGGTTCCGGTTGCCCGGCAGCGGCAACTCGCGGATTTTCTGCGAGTCGATCACAGTGCTGATCGTGGCGTCGTCGGTCTGAATCGTCGTCGCCGCCGCCTGCACCTCCACCTGCTGGGTTACCTCGCCGACCTTTAGTTGCACGTCGACGCGCGCTCTCTGATCCACTTCCAGACGGATACTTCGGACGATCGCTCTCTGGAATCCCGCGGCTTCGGCCAGCACTTCATAGTTACCGATGTCGAGCGACGGAACCTCAAACTCTCCTCGTTCGTTCGACTCGGCGAGTCGTTTCTGCTGCGTGCCGATGTTTGTGATCGTGATCGATGCCTTGGGAACGGTGCCCCCGGTCTCATCGGTGATGGTCCCCAGAATCGTGGCCCGCCCTTGCCCGAAGGCGCTGCCGCTGATTGCGAGGAGAAGTACGAGAATCCAAGCCAGTTTCATGTCTGTGCCCCCTCTAAGAAAGGCCGGATCGTCGTGACGCCCGACCGTGAACCCGCGACCCCGTGGCGGACGCGTGAATGCACCGCGACCGTCCGCACCCGGTGAAAGGTGTTTCGCAATCTTTATCACTTGTCAAGGCCGACTGTCAACGGAGAAACGATGACCCTAATCCGTCGGTAAGGCGTGGCTTGACGGTAAGGAAGGCACTGCCGCGGGGCATGAGCGGCATGTAACTGGGAATTGAGGTAGTGTTGTTGAGTGTTGTTGACGCCCTGGACGTTGGGGGACACGAAGATGGTGAAAAGCACGAGCGCCCACATCGGCCAGGGTCATTTCGGACGCGGTTTCGCGGAAGATCAGCAAAAAGAGGTCTGCAAATCCGTCGATAAGGAATGCTTCGACTAGGTCCGCAAGGGGAGCAACAGCAGTGCTTCCAGATATTCCGTCAACCTTCTTACACTGCTGGCCAAGCGCAGGATCGTGCGCCGTGCGTGGTGCACCAGCCGGCCTGCCGTGTTGAAAAACAGAAAGCGCAGACGTTTCGGCCGCGCCTGCAGTAACTCCGCCGGCAGCGCCAGGCGTTTCAGCGCCGTCAGCACGTTGTGCGTCACGATCGCCAGCCGCAGCCAGGCCGCATTGGCCCCGAAGCGCCCGCAGGGCAATACTCCCGCCGAGAGTTCGTTCTTCAGGACATCGTGCACCGCTTCAATCGTACCGGCTTTCTCTCTGTGCCAGGCCAGCAGACGCGCCGCCTTCCAGTCCCTAATGTTCGTCAGCACGGCGAAATGCTTGTCCTCCGCCGCTCCCTCCAATAACCCCCCTTGCCGCCGCCGAATCCGCACCGCGACGTAACGCAGAGGTTGCAGGTCTTTCTGTTCACTGTGCTCATTCGGTACGAACACCACATCGGCGCATTCGCGTATCACTTCCGTGTCCGGTTTCCCGTAAGGCTCCCAGTGGCCCTCCGCCACCGCTTTGACGGCCGTCCGCAGCGCTGGACTCATGCGCGCGCTGATGGCGAAGCCGATAAAGCCTTGCGGTCCTTCCTCCCGCTTCTCGTTGCGCAGCCAATCCACTACGCCATGCTCATGACAGGCCGAGTCTCCACGATAGTAGAATTCTTTCACCGTGGACGGTAACGCAGCGTAAGCCCACTGCCAGTCCCTGATATGCCGCAGGCACGTTGCCGTCCCGGAACTCGTCGGCTACGACCAGATTCATCTCCGCCCACACTGCCAACATCGGCTGGTACCCGCGATCTCCTTCATAGGTTCGTAGCGCCTCCTGCTTGCGGCTCCCAATGATAGTCGCGTCCTGATCGATCGTCGCGATCTTCTGGTCCACGCAACGCCGGCCTACTTCCCGCACCAGATCCCGATTCACTTCCCCCAGTCCACGCAAGGCCGCATTCTCGCCTGGAATATAAGCGATCTCTCCCAGACTCCTCTGCTCTCTGGCGGTCTCGATATTCTCCTCGCTGTGAAACTCGTACAGGAAGTTTCGCGCCGCTTCCGGTGAGGGAATGGCGTGACCCAGCATCTCCGCCAGTCCCCCGTCTGCACGCAGTTGCTCGAAATCGTCCAGACAGTCTCCGCCCACTCCGTTCAACAAGACGAAACTTTCCACGAAGGTTGCCTCATCATAGCCGCGCTGCCTCTGCTTGATCTTTATATGCCGTGCCACGCTTTGCCCGACTTCCAACGACCGCAAAGTGCGGATCAGCAACGGTGCCCCGCCAAACGACGTCAACGTCTCCAGAGCCGGTACTGGATCAATCTCAAAAAGGAAATCTGCTTCGGCGGGGGAACTCTTCGGCGTTTTGCGCAAGTGTTCCCAGTATCGCCTTTCCGCAAACACCAACGGGTGATTTTGTTTTGAGCATCGCTCCCGCCTCCCGAACACCGCTCACCATTGCCTTCAGCGATCACCGCTCCTGCCTCATCTTCACCCTTACGGACGGATTAGGGGATGACCGGCCTTGAGGCGCCGGCTCAGAGGCGGGCGAGGATCGCGTCGGTGACCTCCTGGGTCCTGCTGCTACCGCCCAGGTCCGCCGTGCGGATGGACGTCGCGGCCAGCACGGAAGCGATGGCGCGGTCGATTTCCTCCCCCGCCGCCTCCTCCCCCAGAAAGTTCAACATCATCTGAGCACTCTGGATCATCGCGATGGGATTCACCAGACTTTTTCCCGCGATGTCGGGCGCGGAGCCATGCACCGGCTCGAACATGGAAGGATAGCGGCGGGTGGGGTCGAGGTTCGCGCTCGGCGCCATGCCCATGCTGCCCACCAGAATCGCCGAGATGTCGCTGAGGATGTCGCCGAACAGGTTCGACCCGACCACGACATCGAAGCTTTCCGGCCTGCGGATGAAGTTCATCGCCGCCGCGTCGACCAGCAGGGTCTCCGTCCGGATCCCGGGAAAGTCCGCCGCGACGCTCTGGAACACGCGGTCCCACAGCACCATGGAGTAACCCTGCGCATTGGACTTGGTGATCGACGTGACTTTGTTCATCTTGTTGCGGCGCCCGGCCAGTTCGAAGGCAAAGCGGATCACGCGCTCGCACCCGCGGCGGGTGAACACCGAAGTCTGGATCGCGACTTCGTCGGGCTGGTGATGGTACACGAATCCGCCCACCTGCGCGTACTCGCCTTCCGTGTTCTCGCGCACGATCACCATGTCGATGCCGCCGCCCTGATGGCCGGCGAGGGGGCAGTTCACGCCGGGATACAGATAGGCCGGACGAACATTGGCAAACTGATCGAACGTCCGGCGGATGGGCAGCAGGAGGCCGTTCAAGGTCACGTGGTCCGGAATATCGGGATGCCCCACCGCCCCGAGCAGAATGGCATCGGCGGGCGCGAGCATCTCGAGCGCTCCCGGCGGCATCATCGCGCCATGACGGAAATAGTAGTCGGCGCCCCAATCGTAGTCCTCGAACGAAAGACGGAAGCCGTGCTTACCGGCCAGGTGGACCAGGACTCGCTTCGCCTCCGGAATCACTTCCTGGCCGACGCCGTCGCCGGCGATGACGGCGATCTTGTAGGTTTTGGTTTCGCTCATGATGGCTATCCTCTCCAAGGTACACCGTGCCCTTCCAGGGTGGCAGGCTCGAGCAGCCAAGCGCAACGGTCAGCGAAAACTGTTGCGGATAAGAGCGGACTAAAGTAGGGTGTTGCGGAGGATGCGTCCTACAACGGCATTTGAGGGCGCTGCCGTGTTCGACAAACACCTGACCTGCCGGAAACCGGGGCCGCGCCAGGGTACACTGTGGGATTCGTATGAGAGCCTGGCAGATCGATTTCTGGTGTGAACCCGATGGCATGCGCTTTGCCGACCTTCCCATCCCTGAGCCGCCGCCCGGGGCGGTGCGGATCCGCCATCACGCCGCGGGCGTGAACTTCTACGACACTCTCCAGATTCAGGGGAAGTACCAGGTAAAGCCGCCGCTGCCCTTCACGCCCGGGGGCGAGGCGGCAGGAGTCGTAGACGCGGTGGGCGAGGGTGTCACCGGACTCGCCCCGGGCGAGCGAGTGACCGCGATCCTGTTCGGCGGGGCGTTCGCCGAGTATTCGGTGGCGCCGGCGGTTCAGGTCTTCCCGATTCCCGATGCGATGAGCTATGCCGAAGCGGCCTCCCTGCCGATCGCGTACCACACTTCGCTCTACGCGCTGGAGCGGCGGGCGCCGCCGCGCCCGGGCGAATGGCTGCTGGTTCATGCCGGTGCGAGCGGCGTGGGGATGTCGGCCATTCAGAT
>JBJXGR010000410.1:0-4201 GCA_046160045.1 Bryobacteraceae bacterium | reverse complement strand
AGCCGTGAGCCGCCGCCGCCCGCCGTTGCATCTCTTCGAGCGAAATGTCCTCCTTGTGGGTCCCGATGTGCCAGCGGTGCCCGAACGGATCGACAACCGTGCCGATGCGGTCGCCATAGAACTGGTCCTGGACCGGCCGCTCGATCTCCGCGCCCGCCCCGACGGCCTGGCCGACCACCGCGTCGGCGTCCTCGACATACACGTGCAGCGACACGGCCGGGCGTTGCGAACCCTGCGGCGCCAGGTAGCCCATGTCGGGATACTCATCCGCGAGCATGATGCGCGAGTCGCCGATCGAGAGTTCGGCATGCCCGATTTTGCCGTCGGGCATGGCAAACCGCATGATCTCGGCCGCGCCCAGCGCCTGCTTGTAGAACTCGATGGCCGCGGCCGCATCCTTGACGATCAGGTACGGCGTGACCGCGTGGTATCCATCCGGAATGGGTTTCACGTTTGTTGCCATGGACTGCCTCCTTCGCTTTTCGAGGGTATCAATTGTTCGAACCGGCCGGGCGTGGTTGTCGCTGGTCGAAAGCGCCTATGCCACTGCGGCCCGGCAATACTCGTAGCACTTTCGCACTTCGGCCACCGTGTCGGCGCCCTTGTACTCGTACTCGATGTTGGCCGGAATCTTGTAGCGCTTCTTCTTGAGCAACTGCAGCACTTCCTTGATCGGCGTGTCGCCTTGCCCGAACGGGACGTTGTCGCCCTGGTTCTTCTTCCGGTCTTTGATATGCAGCGTCAGGATGTGCGCGTGGTGCTTGTCCAGGAAGCTCACCGGATCGAAGCCCGCCGCAAGGAAGTGTCCGATGTCCAGGTTGATGGCGATGTACTCGGACATGCCGCGCATCGCGTCCTCAAAGTTCTGCGGTGTGGCGAACTCGTTCTCCTTGATGCGCGAGTGGTTGTGCATTCCCACGTAGATCTTCGTTTTCTTCGCCCAGCGGTCGATGCGCTTTGCGGTGCTGACGTTGGACGAAGCAGTGAGGCGGGTGACGCCCAAGGCCTTGGCCATGTCGAAGCCGCGTTCGATTTCGGCTTCCGAGAAGTCCTCACGGAAGCTGTAATTGTAGGCGTACAACGTGATTCCGGCGTCCGCAAACTTCCGGTGCACGGTTTCGAACTCCTTCAACGGGGCGGTGGCGCGCCACTTGGAAAGGTCAGGGCCGCTCAGGCCCTTAGGCTCGACATGGCCCTGCCAGAGTTCACAGGAACTCAGCCCGATGTCGACCATCGCCTTGATGGCGTCGTCGACGGGGCGGTCGCGAAAGCTGTAGGTCTGGACGCCGATCTGGACGCCGTTGACCAGCGAGTTCGGCTTGGCGCCGAGCGCGAGGGGGGTGGCCGCAGCCAGCTTGGAGAAGTCTCTACGGGACAACATCATCCGCATTGTCGCATGGGCGGGCAGGCTACAATGACAGGTTCCAAAGGAGGCAAGCCTTGTATCTCGGCGCGGTCACCTATAACGTCCTGAAAGACTGGGATGTCGAGACGATCATCGCGAAACTGGAGGAGGCCGGCTTTGAGGCCGTGGAACTCCGCACGTCGCACAAACACGGTGTGGAGCCCACTTTGACCAAGGAAGAACGAGAGCGCGTCAAGGCCCGGTTCCAGCGTTCGAAAGTCAAGTTGTTGAGTTATGGCACCACCTGCGAGTTCCATTCTCCGGATCCCGCGGTGCGCGCGAAGAACGTCGAGACTGGGAAGCAGTTCATCGACCTGGCGCACGACACGGGAGCCTGGGGCATCAAGGTGCGGCCGAACGGACTGCCCAAGGAAGTTCCGGCCGAGTCGACCATCCGCAACATCGGCGCGTCGCTGCGCGAACTGGGCGAATACGGGGGCCGGATGGGCGTGGAGATCTGGCTGGAAGTTCACGGCCGCGACACGCAGAATCCGCCCGTCTGCGCGGAGATCATGAAAGCGACACGGCATCCGCAGGTCGGCTTGTGCTGGAACTCGAATCCTCCGGATGTGGTCAACGGTTCGGTGAAGCAGAGTTTCGATCTGCTGCGCCCGTATATCAAGAACGTCCACATCAATGAACTCGCCGGTCCTTACCCGTATCGCGAACTGTTCGCCCTGCTGCGGTCGAGCGGCTACGACCGGTACACGTTGTGCGAAGCGCAGGAGAGCAAAGAGCCCGAGCGGTTTCTGCGTTGGTACCGGGCCTTGTGGACGGAACTCAATCGAAAATGCGCGTGAGTGTGTGGCTGGCGGCACTCCTGGTTTGGCTGGCGGCCGTACTGCCTGCGCAGCCGCCGACCCCGGCCAGCCACTTCGGCCACGACGTCACCGAAGACCGCAAGCTGCTCGACTGGTCGAAGGTCGTCAGTTATTTTCAGGCGCTTCAGCGGTCAAGCCCATTGATCAAGGTGGAAGAATTGGGGCGAACCGTGGGCGGGCGGCCCTTCATCGCCGCGACCATCGCCTCGCGCGACACCCTGGCACGCCTCCCGGAGTACCAGGCCATTCAAACCCGACTGGCCGACCCGCGAATCACTCCGCCGGAACAGGCCGAGAACCTGATCTCCCGGGGCAAGGCAGTCGTCGTGATCACGTGCTCGATTCATTCGACCGAGGTTGCTTCCACGCACACAGCGGTGCAGTTCGCGTATCGCCTCCTGACCGGGGACACACCGCGATTCCGCGCGATCCTCGACAATGTCATCTTCCTCCTGGTGCCGTCGCTTAACCCGGATGGGGTCGACATTGTCACCCAGTGGTACCGCAAGACGCTCGGCACCCCGCATGAAGGAACCTCACCGCCGGAGTTGTACCACCTCTATCTGGGACACGACAACAATCGCGACTGGTACATTTTTTCCCAGCCCGAGACCCGGCTGACCGTCTCCAAGCTGCACAATGTGTGGCGGCCGCAGATCGTGTACGACGTCCATCAGCAGGGTGACCGCGGATCGCGCATGTTCGTGCCGCCATGGCTGGACCCGATCGAGCCCAACGTCGACCCGCTGATTGCCCAGCAGATGAACTACTTTGGCATGGGCATTGCCACCGACCTGACGGCCGCGGGAAAGACGGGCGTGGTGGTGAACGCTTCCTACGATTTCTGGACGCCCGCCCGCTCGTACCAGTCCTTTCACGGCGGATTGCGATTGCTGACCGAGACGGCCAGCGCGCGGCTGGCGACTCCGGTGACGATCTCGCGCGAGCAACTCGACGAGCGCGCTCTCGGATTCAACGCGAGAGAGCGTAGCTGGAATCATCTGGAACCTTGGCATGGCGGGGAATGGCGGCTGCGAGACATCATCAGCTATCAGTTGATCGCCTTCGAATCGGTGCTGGTGCAGGCGGCCGGCAGGCGCGAGGAGTTGCTGCGCAACTTCTATCGGATCCAGCAGCGCCAGGTGGCGCGCACTCAGCCTGAGGCGTTTTACATCGCGCCGAACCAGAGGGATCCGGGGGCGGCGCGCCGCCTGATCGAGACCTTGCGATTCGGCATGGTGGACGTGGCGCAGCAGGCAGATGGCGGCTACCGGATCCCGATGGCGCAACCCTATAGCGGGTGGGCTAAGGCCTTGCTCGAACGCCAGCAGTATCCCGACCTGCGCGACTATCCGGGCGGGCCGCCGCGACGCCCGTATGACGTCACCGCCCACACGCTGCCGCCGTTGATGGGCGTCGATGTGCGGGAATCCGGGGGCGACTCCGCGCCAGGAAACGCAAGTCCGGTAAAGGCTCTCGCCGCTTCGGACACCGACACCTGGCGGGACGTCAATCGAATGTGGAAGCGGGGAGACAAGGTCTTCCGGAACCGCAAGACGGGCGATTTCGGCCGCGATCCGGGAGACAACTGGGCGCAGGTGCGGCGACCGAAGCTGGGGCTCTATCGCAGCCACGTTCCACAGATGGACGAGGGCTGGACGCGCTGGATCCTGGAGCAGTTGGAGTTTGCCTACACCTCGGTGGGCAATCGTGAGCTTCGCGCCGCGGATCTCCGCCGCCGCTTCGATGTCATCCTGTTTCCCGACCAGCCGTCCTCCTCCATCGATTCGGGTTTCGCGGCGGGAACCATGCCTGTGGAATACTGCGGCGGATTGGGCGACGAAGGCCGCGAGGCCCTGCGCGAGTTCGCCACGGCAGGCGGTACGTTGATCTTTCTCAACCGCTCCACCACGTACGCGGTGGAACGTCTGGGGATCCGGGCGCGCAATCTCACGGACGGATTGCCGAACCGCGA
>JBJXGR010000409.1:0-8583 GCA_046160045.1 Bryobacteraceae bacterium | reverse complement strand
GCTGAGATACCGGGACGGAAGGAAGTTGATCTGGCGATTCTGTTCGGCTCCGCCGCTGCCCATCGGGACCCGAAGACCGGTATTGCCCACGTACGAGATATCCACTCCGAAATCGCGCAGGAACTCGCGCTGGATGCCAAAGTTCCATCGCTTGTTGTACGGAAAGCGCTTCTCAAAGTAGAAGGGCGAGATCGAAGAGCCGACCAGGGTTACCAGGCCGGCATTCGTGGTGGGCTGCACCAGACCCTGAGGGAAGGGACTCGACAGCCGGTCGGCGGGCGTGATCCCGTCGCGGGAATTGACCATCGTCGTGGTGGTCTCTGCGCCGGTCCCTTCGGTGGTGGACGACACCTGCCACCAGAAACTGCGGAACATGCCGAATCCCGAGCGCAGCACGGTCTTGTCATTCAGGCGGTAAGCGAGTCCGATGCGGGGCGCGAACATGGTTTTCTCCACCAGGCCGCCGTTGCCGCGGTTCTCCGGGGTTGCGAAGATCATCCCGCCGGGTACGCGGAACTGATCCACCGGCAACTCGAGAACCGGATTTCGCGCATAGTTGGCCTTGGCGGCCGCTTCCACCGGGTTGGTGGCGTAGCGGTCGAAGCCGCGGACGGAGCGGTTGTAGCGCTCGGTCACGTTGGGCTGCAACTCATACCGCAGGCCCAGGTTGAGGGTGAGCTTGGGAGTGATTTTGATGTCGTCCTGGATAAATGTGCCGTAGTAATTGCCTTGGAAGGAGTAGGCGGCGCGAATGCTGGCGAAGCCGCTATCGGCGGCCCCCATCAGGAACGACGCGAAGCTTTGCCCGATCGTGGCCCCGCGCGCCGTGGGACTCGGCCCCGCGGTAAACGCCTGGCTGAACGCGAACGACCCGCTGGGCCGCTGCGCCAGTTGGTAGTTGTTGCGCTTGGGCTGCAACTGGAGTCCGTATTTGAGATTGTGACGGCTGCGCACCTGGTTGACCGTCGCCTCGAAGGAAAAGGTGTTGGTGTGTTCGAACCAGTTACCTTCGTTGCCGGCGCCCTCGTAGCCGCTGACGGCGATGGTGGGAAAGATCCGCTCCTGGAAACTCTGGATCAGGCTGGACGGCCAGCCGAGTTGACTCAGGTCGTAGATCGGGGTCAGCCCCTCCTGGGTCCAGCGGGCGAACCCGGCCCGCACGGTCAGCAGGGTCCGCGGCGAGATCGCGAAGGTGTCGCCAAGGCCGATCGAGGTCTGGACGCGGTTGTTTCCCCCAGTCGGCCCCACGCCGCCGACGCTGCCGAGATCCACGACCCAGGGGTTGATGGCGAGCGTCTTGGTGGCGGAAAACCTTCCGAACAGCCGGTGTTTGCTGGTCAGGGCATGGTCGATGCGGGCGACGTAAGCATTGGTGGTCAACTGGCCGCTGGCCACGAAGGCGAAGTTGTTGACTCCGCTCTGAGCGATGCCCGGGAGGTTTGCCTTCGGCCAGCGCTGCGCCATGTTCCTGGCGAACGTATCCATCCGGGCGGCCGGAATCCGGTTGCCGGGCACCGCATCCCGAATGAACGCGTTGGGATTGGACGGATCCTGGCGGGTGGAATATGGATCGAAGATGTTCACCAACTGGCCGGGATTCGGGTAGGTCGCTGAGAAGTCGCCGGCCTTCTGTTCCTCGGTGGGCACGGTGGTGATCCGGCTGATGCCGGTTCGTTGGCGGACTCCTTCGTACATCCCGAACCAGAAGGTCTTGTCCCTCACGATGGGGCCGCCCGCGGTTCCGCCAAACTGGTTGTAGCGGAACGGGGCCTTCTTCACGTTGTTGCGGTTGTTGAAGAAGTTGTTGGCGTTCAGTTTCTGATTGCGGAGAAACTCGAACAGCGTGCCATGGATCTCGTTGGTGCCGGACTTGGTGGTCAGGTTGGCGTAGAAACCGCCGCCGTGGCCGTATTCGGCGTCGAGCGGGTTGGTCTCAATCCGGAACTCCTGGACCGCATCGGCGGTTGGGATGTACAGGACGCGATCCTGAATGGTGTTGGGAACGCCGTCGATATAGAACTCGTTCTGGCGGATGTTAGCGCCGGCTGTGGAGATGTACGAGGTGGCGCTGATATCGGTGACGCCGCTCGATCCCGGAGTGCTGGTGGTGGTGATTCCGGGCGAGAGAAACGCCAGCCGAAGGGGGTTCCTTCCGGAAAGCGGCAGGTCCATAACCTGCCGGTTGTTTACCAGAGATCCGAGCGAGGCGGAGCCCGCCTCGATCAGGGGCGCCTCACTCCGGACCTGAATGGTCTCCGTCGAGGTACCGACGGTCAGATTGACGTCGAGGGCGATCTTCTTGCCGGTCTCGACCATGACCTCAATCGAGCTTTTCTGGAATCCGGCCTTCTCGGCCTCAATCCGGTATCGGCCAGGCGGCAACTGAGGCAGAAAGTAGTGGCCCTGGTTGTCGGATTCAGTATTTCGTTTGAGCCCGGTGTCGAGGCTCGTCAGAGAGATTTTGACCGCTGGGACCACGGCCTGGGTGGGATCGAAGATGGTGCCGTCAACCGAGCCGACCGGGATGATCTGGCCGGCGGCGGTCCCCAAGGCGACCAGGAGCAGGAGGCTCCTGGAAACGAGCGGCGCAAAACGAACTGGGTTTATACCGATGCGACTAGGCATTTTCATAATCAACTCCTTGGCCCGGCCAGCCGGACCGGCTTCCGGGTTTCTGATAACGCCATCCCACGCTCTCGCAGCCCCCCCAACGTGATGAGATAAGCCCCCTTGTTGAGGTCGACCACCTGCCAAGTATTTTGTTCTGGTAGCGAAGAAAATACAAGGGAATTTGCAGGAACATGGTTCGAATCGGCCAGCCGGCGAAATGGATCTTCAAAAGCATCCGTGCCTACGCGTTGTGCTCGAGTGTGGCCCTTTCCTCAACCCGTGTGGCGGTGCGCTTTGGCGCGTCCATTGGGTGTTCCGTGGCGCCGGTCCCCGACCGGTCTCCGCGGATCGAAGATCCGCCCCTGAGTGTGGCCGACTCATGCCATGGCGGATGAATAGGTGAGAAAGAGCTGACACCGGGCCAAGGCCAGAGAGCCAGGGAACTCCGGTCGGAGACTACTCAGCAACTAACTTGCAGAGCCGGCCTTCAGCCGGTAGGGAAACGGAAGCTCCACCAGCCCCCCACTCGCGCAGTGGACCCGGTTTGTGGTGGAATGTCTACTCCATGTGGCAGCAACACTACACCCCGTTGAGCGGTAGTCTTACGCTGTCCGCGCTGGCCGCGGCCCTTCCGATCTTTGTCCTTCTCTACCTGCTGGGCTTGAAGCGTAAGCCCTCCTGGGTCGCCGCCCTGTCCGGCCTGGGCGCGGCAGTCTTCGTGGCGCTTTTCGTCTACGGCATGCCCGCCGGACTGATGCTGTCCTCGATGGCGTACGGAGCCGCCTTCGGCTGGTTCCCGATTGGCTGGGTGGTGTTCACCGCCATCCTGCTCTACAATGTCACCGTCGAGACCGGTAAGTTCGAGATCATCAAAGATTCCGTTGGCGGCCTTTCGGAAGACCGGAGATTGCAGGCGCTGCTGATCGCCTTCGCCTTCGGAGCGTTCATCGAGGGCGCGGCCGGATTCGGATCTCCGGTCGCGGTGGCCGCCGCCATGCTCACCGGGTTAGGGTTCTCGCCGTTTTACGCCGCCGGGATCTGCCTGCTGGCCAACACCGCGCCCGTTGCGTTCGGCTCCATCGGCACACCGCTCGTGACCCTGGCGGGAATCACCGGACTGCCGCTCGACCGCCTGAGCGCGGGGGTCGGCCGAATCTGCGCGCCGGTCTCGTTCATCGTTCCCGCCTACCTGGTGATGGTGATGGGCGGATGGAAGGCGCTCAAAGGGGTGATGCCCGCGGCGCTGGCCTGCGGCGGAAGCTTTGCCCTCACACAGTTCATTGTCTCGAACTATATCGGCCCGCAACTCACCGACATCCTGTCGTCCCTGGCAGCCATCGGCTCGCTGGTGGTGTTGTTCAAGGTCTGGCAGCCTCGCGACGAGTTTGTCCTCGAAGGCGAGCACACGCACCACACCCCCAAATCGCATCCCGGCGGCGAAGTCTTCATGGCCTGGTTGCCCTACCTGCTGTTGGTCGTCTGTATCCTGGCCTATCAGTGGAAGCCGCTCAAGAGCATCCTCGACACGACGACGCTGTCGTTCGGCTGGCCGGGCCTGCACAATCAGGTGGAACGCGTCGCGCCGGTCGTCAAGGCTGCCTCCCCGTACGCGGCGATATATAACTTCAACTGGCTGACGGCTCCAGGCACCGCCTGCCTGATCGCCGCCATGCTCTCGGCGATGATCCTGGGGATGTCTCCGGTACGGTTCGTCAAGCTGTTCTTCACTACGACGAAGAAGCTGCTATTGCCGGAAGTGACGATTGCCTCCGTGCTCGCCCTGGCGTTCCTGATGAATTACTCGGGAGCAACGGCGACCCTGGGCTTGGCCTTTGCCGCCACCGGAGTGTTGTTCCCCTTCTTCAGCGCGTTACTCGGCTGGCTGGGCGTCTTCCTGACCGGCAGCGATACGTCGGCCAATGCCCTGTTCGGCAACCTGCAGGTGGTCACCGCCGGTCACTTGAATCTGAATCCGGTCCTGATGGCCTCGTCGAACTCCTCCGGCGGCGTGATGGGCAAGATGATCAGTCTGCAGAGCATCGCGGTCGCGGCGGCGGCGACGGGCATGCCGCCCGGCGACGAGGGCCGCCTGTTCCGGTTCACCTTGAAGCACAGCATTTTCCTCGCATCTTTGCTAGGTTTGGTTGTTGTGGTCTACGCCTACGTCCTGCCGCAATTCGCGCCGTAGTTGGATTAGGATTCTGCTGCTCGCGGGCGTGTGCGCCGGCCTGGTCTTCGGCCAGGCGACACCCGAAAAGCCGGCTGGACTCGTGCTGGTCCCGGGTGGGAGCCAGTTGTTGCGGGCCGGTACGCAATTGCCGATCGCCGCCAAGGCCGGGGATGTCGTGTTCGCCGGCGATGCGCTGCGAGGCGGGACCGGGGCGATGACGCTCCTTCACTGCGGCCAACCCGCGAACCTGATCCTGGCTCCCGGTGCGGACGTTGTCATCGAAGCTAAGGACGTCCGATTGCGCTCCGGCACCGTCAGCGGGCGCAACCCGGCCGGATCGTGCCTTCTGCCGCCGATGATTCGTGTCGCCGCAGCCAGCCAGCAGCATTTCGGAGCGAGCATGGTGCGTCCGCTCGTGCTCCTGGCCGGAACGCGCCAGGAACGGATTCAGGCGCTCCCGCCTGACCAGAGGGCCCAACTCCAGGCCGAACTCAGCCGCCTGACGGGCGACGATCCACTCGCGCTGGTCGAGCGCGCGGGATTGTTCGAAGGGGCGGGCCTGAAGGCGGACGCGGCGACGGAATACCGGGCCGCCCTGAAACACTGGCCCGACGCCATTTGGATCCTGGGTCGCCTGTTTGCGTTGGAGGATACCCCTCCGGTGGAGCGACAACCCGTCGAGAGCAAGGGCAAAACGTACGCCTTAATCGCCGGGATCTCGAGCTACCAATCCGAACGCGTGCCAGGCTTGCTGTATGCCGCCGACGATGCCCTGCTAATGGCCGACTTCCTCCGCAAAGAACGTGGCGGCGGATTGACTGACGATCAACTGCTCGTGCTCACCGACCGCAAGGCCACGACCGCGGCCATCCGGCTCGCGTTTGAGGAGTTTCTCAAGAGGAAAACCGGAAAGGACGACACCGCGATCTTCTTTGTCGCCGCCCACGGCACGGTCCGGCCGAGCGATGGACAGGCGTTCATTGTCACCCACGACACCGACCCGGAAGATCTCGCGGCCACGGCGCTTCCCCTGGCCGATATCCAGAAACTGTTCCGGCAGGAACTGCAGACTACGCGCCGGGTGATGATCTTCATGGATGCCTGTCACGCAGGCAAACTGGGCGAGGTCGCCATCAAGTCCATCAACGACTCGGTCGAGCAACTGAGCGAAGGGAAAGGGGAAGCGTTCAGTTTCCTGGCCGCCGGGAAAGACGAGAAGGCGGAGGAGGGTCCGCAATATGGCGGGGGCCATGGGGCGTTCACCTACTTCGTCGTAGACGGGTGGAACGGAGCGAGCGACCGCAATCAGGATGGGAAGGTCGAGTTTCCGGAATTCGTGCGCTACGTGCGCAGGATGGTGGAAGACGCGACGGAAGGCCGCCAGAATCCGAAGGAACGGGGCGACCTCGGCCGCGTCGTCCTGGCGGAGACCGGAAGACCAGGCATTCAACTGGCGCGGTATCAGCCGGGGGTTCAGCAGATCGCCTCCGTTCGTCCTCCCACTCGATCGCTGGCCTTGCCGCCGGTTCTGGCCGCGTACGAAGAGGCGCTCGACCGCGGCAATCTTCTGCCTGATTCCCCCGGAAGCGCATTCGCGATGCTGCCCCGATTGCGGGCCGAGTTGTCTCCCGATGCGTTTCTGACCGAGGAGAACCGTCTTCGCGCGGCGCTCGAGGCGGCGGGCCAGCAGGTGTTGCTGCGATACCTGGCGGGCGAGGAGAAGCCGCAGCAGCGGACCGACTTCGAGCGCGGCGCCGCCTACTTTGCCGCGGCGCAGCGCCTGACCCCGGAGTCGCTGCTGCTCGATGCGCGCAAGGTCTTTTGCCAGGCGCGCGCCCAGATCTTCGGCAAGGACTACGCGCGGGCGGCCGATCTGCTGGAACGCGCCGTCCGCCTCGATCCCCCTGGCGCCTATTCCTACAACGCCCTTGGCATCGCGTATCTGGAGCAGGCCAACTATCCGTTGGCCGTGGCGGCCTTCCAGGATTCGAGCCGCCTGGCGCCCTACTGGACGTACCCGCTGCACAACCTCGCCCTGACGTACACGCAGATGGGACAATACCGGCGGGCCATCGACACCTACCGGCAGGCCATGCGCCTCGCGCCCGGGTATGCGTACCTGCCCTACAATCTCGGCCTCGTCTATCAACGCCTGAATCGTCCGCGCGACGCGGAGCGGTTGTACCAGAAAGCGTCTTCGCTGCGGCCGGACGCCCCCGAACCTCTCAATGCGATGGGCACACTGCGCGCCGCTTCGGGGAAGAGAGACGAGGCGGAACGTCTCTACCGGCAGTCTTTGCAGAAGAACGCGCTGCTGTCGGCGCGTCACAACCTGGCGGTCCTGCTGGCTTCGCAGCCTGGCCGCGCCGCGGAGGCCATCGACCTTTGGCGCCAGAACCTGCGGCAATCGGCCGATCACCTTCCGTCGCGCCTGTCGTTGGCCCACGCCCTGCAGTCGTCCGGCCGCCTGGACGAATCGGCGGCCGAGTATCGCGCGCTGCTGAAGCAGCAACCGGCTTATGTCGCCGGATACCTCGCGTTGGCGGAAGTGCTGGTCAAAGCCAAACAGCCCGCCGCGGCATTGGCGGAACTAAGGACGGCGCTTCGGCTGCAGCCCGACAGCGTCGCGGCCTGGGAGCGGACCGGCGATCTGTTGGCCGAAACCGGCAGCCGGGCCGAGGCGCGGGAAGCGTTCGAGAAAGCGCAACGGTTGGCCATCGACGGCGCGGCCAGAAAGCGTCTCCGGCGAAAGATCGGCGAGGCGTCCACGCGCTAAATTAGCTCTACTGGACGCGTCCCACGCAGGGGCCCTCACTCCGCCTGCGATACATCGCCCGGACCTCCCCTTCCGGCAAGGCCCGGTCGAAGAACGCAATCTCGTCCAGCCATCCGTTGAAGGTGGCTTTCCCTCTCCCACCGATCCGGATCGGAACCGTGTGCGTACGTCCGAACGTTCCGGAGGGCGTCGCCCCCGACGCGTCGGGCGCGCCGTCGAGGTACAGGCGAAGATCCTGGTCGGTTTTGGTGATCGCGACGTGATACCAGCGGCCGGGACTCAGCGCGGCGGTGCTGGTGACCTCTGCTGTGGTTCCGTCATCGGCCGCCAAGCGGAACATCAGGCGTCCCTCGCCGGAAAGCCGCACGGCCCATCCCGCGTCGCCCTCCGCGGTCAGCCGCTCGAACAAGGTCGAGGTCGCCATCCGTGCCGCCAGCCGCGGGCTGATTTGTCCATCCGTGCCGCGAGCGTTAGCGAGCGGTCCGCGGCGAACCCGCCGGTTTCCTTCTGAGCCGCGACCGTGAGGGAGCGGTGGCTGGCTCCCTGGCTGAGTCCCTCCCCGATTTCTTCCCACCTCCGTCGGGAGCGGACATCATTAATTTCCGCACGCCTTCTGAGCCGGCTCGTTGCATTGCCGTGGCGCCGATCTCCTCCCTGCTCGCTCGGCCCGCCGGCCACCTTCACATAAAACGCCAGCGTCGAATCACCCCGTCCGAACCGGTAGTGCGTGATCAGGCTGGCTTCGAGCGACCCCTTTCCTTCCAGCCGCACCGCCTGCCCCACCTTCCCCGGAACGAATCGCACCTGCCCCACCGGCGTCAGGTGCGCTTTTTCCTTCGCATCGTGGAACGATCCATCCACCGGGTAGAAGTTGGCCAACCCCGGCGGCAAGTCCTCGCATTCTCCCGGCTCGACATCGAGCACATACATCTCCCTCGGGGAACCGCCCATGAAGACCCGGTCACCCAAAGGTGAGACAGCCAGAGCGCCCGCTCCTGGCACTCCGTGCTCCCATTTTTCGTGGACG
>JBJXGR010000408.1:0-5314 GCA_046160045.1 Bryobacteraceae bacterium | reverse complement strand
TGGTGGTGGTCGGCGGCGGCAACGTCGCCTATGACGTGGCCCGGACGGTGTTGCGTCAGATCGCTTACGACACGGCGCGCACGGCGGCGCGGCTGGAAGGGACCTCTCGCGTCGTGCTGGCCTCGCTCGAAGGTCTGGAGGAGATGCCGGCCGACACGGTCGAGATCATGGAAGGCGATGAGGAGGGCGTCGAGCGCCTCAACGGTTGGGGGCCGGTGGAGATTGAACGGGGTCCCGGGGGACAGCCTCGGGCCGTGGTCTTCCGGAAGTGCCACCGCGTGTACGACGACAACCGCCGGTTTGCCCCGGTGTTTGACGATGCTGAGCGGCGGTCGGTGTCCTGCGATACGGTGCTGTTGGCGGTGGGGCAAGCGCCCGCGCTCGCATTCCTCGACGACGGCGGGTCGGATATCGAAATGGCGCGGCCGGGTTGGCCCAGGAGCCACGCGGCGACGCTCGCCACCACCGCGCCGGGCGTGTTCGTCGCCGGTGATCTCGCCCATGGCACGCGCCTCCTGATTGACGCGGTGGCGTCGGGGAAGGCGGCGGCACGTTCGGTCTACCGTCATGTGACCGGACAAGAGCTTCTGTCCGAGATTACGACCACCCATACCGTGCTCGAGGGCTACCGCCGGGAGCGCGGATACGAGTCGATCCGCCGCCAGGCCGTGCCGGTGCGCGAGCCGGCCGAGCGCATGGATCACCCTGATCTGCCGGTGGAGCTTCGCTACACGCGCGAGGAGGCGATGCTCGAAGCGTCGCGCTGTCTCGATTGCGGCGTGACTCCGGTGTTCGACGGCGCCCGCTGTGTGCTGTGCGGCGGTTGCGCCGATGTCTGCCCCACGCAGTGCCTGAAGCTGGCGCCGCTCTCTGAACTCGCTCCGGAATTGGAGCTTGGCGGCGGCGTCGACCGATCCGAAGATTCGGCAATTCTGAAGGACGAGGACCGCTGCATCCGATGCGCCCTCTGCGCGATGCGCTGTCCCGTGGATGCCATCTCGATGGAACGTACGATCACTCAAACCAATTGGAGGTGCCAATGACCGTCAAGGCCGGGCAACCGAAGTCGCGGCTCGATCCGGAGCCGATCCCGCGGCGGGACTGGCTTGGTCTCGCCGCGCTGTGGTCGGCCGCCTCGGCGTTGCTCTTCGGATTTGTGGGCGCCCTGCGGCTACCCAAAGCCGCGGTCGTGGCGGCGCCTTCGAAGTCCTTCAAACTGGCGCTGCCCGAGTCGTTGCCGGCCGGTGAAGCGCTGGTTCCCCCCGGTCGCGCGGTCGCCGTGTATCGCGACTCCGAAGGCGTGTACGCCCTCTCGATGATCTGCACTCATCTGGGCTGCGTCGTGAAACCCAATCCCGAAGGTTTCGAGTGCCCGTGCCACGGCTCGCGGTTTAGCCTCACCGGCGTCGTCGTCAAAGGACCGGCGCCGCGTGCGCTGCCCTGGCTCCAGGTCAAGATCGCGGGCAATCAGGTGCAGATCGACGAAGGCAAGACAGTCCCTGCCGGGACGAAGGTGAAAAGCGCATGAGCCCTGGCGCCCAAGACCGGTCCCCGCTCGACGGGTTGGTCGAGAACTTGCGCGCGGCGCCGCGCCGCCTTCTGGAAACGGCGTTTCGCGGTGGCAGCCCGTCAACGGACCGGACGCGTTCCACCTTTGTCTTCGGCAACGTCTTCCTCCACCTGCACTCGGTGAGGGTGCACCGGTGGACCCTTCGCTGGTCGACAACCATGGGCTTGGGCCTCGCCACGACGGCGGCATTCTTCATCACGCTCGTCACGGGCGTGCTGCTGATGTTTTATTACAAACCCTACCCGGACGTGGCCTACCAATCGATCAAAGACATCCACTTCGTGGTGCCGACGGGCCGCTTCATGCGCAACATCCACCGCTGGGCGGCGAACCTCATGGTGGTGTGCGTCATCCTGCACATGGCCCGTGCCTTTTACACCGCCTCCTACCGGCGGCCGCGCGAATTCAACTGGCTCGTCGGGATGGGACTGCTCGCGATGACGCTCGGTCTGTCTTTTACAGGCTATCTGCTGCCTTGGGATCAGCTCGCCTATTGGGCGATCACCATCGGCGCCAACATCGCCCAGTCGCCGCGTGAGGTTACCGACGCTCTGAACCTCACCGACTGGTTTGATCCGGGAGGATTCCAGCGTGCCCTGCTGCTCGGTTCGGAGATCGTGGGCGAAGAGGCGCTGATTCGTTTCTACCTGCTGCACGTGATGATCCTGCCGCTCGCGCTCGCGGCGCTGATGACCGTCCACTTCTGGCGGATCCGCAAGGACGGCGGCCTGGCTCGGCCCGACGACGCCGACCAGCGCCTGGATCCTCCCGCCGGCCCCATCTATCCGGTGTTCACGCAGGCGCCGGAGAAGACCTATCAGCTCGCGGCGATCGTCCGAGGGCGTTCGCCGGCCGTGGGGCGCGGTCCGGAGAACACGGTGCCCGCCATGCCGCACCTCTTCTATGCAGAACTCGGCGTCCTCATGCTGACCACGTTCGTGTGCATCGCCCTGTCCCTGATTTCCGACGCGCCGCTCAAGGAGTTGGCCAATCCGGGCGTGCCTGAGAATCCGGCCAAAGCGCCGTGGTACTTCCTCGGTCTGCAGGAACTGGTTGCCTTCTCGGCGTTCGCCGGAGGCATCGGCATTCCCGCCATCGTGCTCTTGGGGATCGGGTTGATTCCGTACCTCGACCGCGAGACCACCGGCACCGGCCGCTGGTTCGGCGGGCCGGGCGGTTGGCCGCTGGTGCGCAGCGCGCTGGTTGTGGGTCTGGGCGCGTCGATCGCCATCGAGGCGTTCGTGATCCGGTTCGGTTGGATTCGCGAGTGGTTCCCCGGCGTGGGCCAACTGGTGGTCACGCTTATCAATCCCGGCACGCTGCTGACGGTCATCTATGGCGCTTACTCCGTGTGGCTGGTCAAGCGCTTCAGATCGACGCGCGCTGGGGCGCTCGGGCTGTTCACCTGCTTCCTCTGCGGCTTTCTGGTCCTGACGGTCATAGGCACCTATTTCCGCGGGCCGAACTGGGTCTTTTACTGGTCGCCATCCCAGTGGCCGAAGCATTGAGGACGCCGCCATGAACAAGAACAAGATTCTGCTGCTGGCATCAAGCATCGGCGTTTTCGTGCTGCTGGCCGCGGCCGCGATCGACGAGAACTTCCTCAAAGAGTGGCGCGCCATTCAGGGCGCGGGACGCAACGAGAGTGGCCCGATTCCCGTTCAATTGCGGCAGGTCGTCAACACCAGCATGCGAACCGCGGACCGCTGCGTGACCTGTCACGTGAGCATGGGTCCGGGCGAAGACGGCGTCACGGGCGGCCCGTTGTTCAAGAAGCATCCGCCGGTGGTGCACGACCCGGCGCAGTACGGCTGTACGGTCTGCCATGGCGGGCAAGGGGCAGCCACCGAAAAAGCCGACGCGCACGGTGAGGTCCACTTCTGGCCTGAGCCGATGATCCCGGCGAAGATGGCCGAAGCGGGTTGCGGCACCTGTCACGTTGCGCCGGGCGTTCCTTCGCAGACACAGTTGCGTGAGGCGCAAGCCGTGTTCGAGCGCCTCGATTGCCGTGCCTGCCATCGGGTGGATGGACGCGGCGGCACGATCCGGCCCGACGGCGGAGGGATGGAAGGGCCCGATCTTTCGAGCGCGGGTGTCAGGGGTTACGACCCGCGCTGGTATGACCAGCACCTCGCCAAGTCGCTGAAGGCGGAGAAGGGACCGTGGAAGACTTCCTTCGCCCCCGTGTCGCCAGACGACCAGACGAGCCTGACGAAATACCTCGCCACACGCAACGGCGCGGCCCGGCTCACGGCGGCGAAGGCCACCTTCCTCAGCTACGGATGCCTGGGCTGCCACCGCGTATCGGGCGTCGGCGGCGACGAGGGGCCGGACTTGACCCTCGCCGGCCAAAAGGACCCTGGGCAGGCCGACTTTTCCCATGTGCCCGAGCAGCGCGGCCTGGGCAACTGGATCGCCGAGCACTTTCGCGCGCCCGGCGCCCTGGTGGCAGGCTCCAAGATGCCGCCGGTAGCCGCGCCCGACTCCGAGATCGAACAGTTGACGATGTTCGTGCTATCGCTGCGGCGGCGCGAGTTGCCGGGGGCCTATCTGCCAAAGGACCGCATCGAAGTCTCGCGGATGGGCAAGCGGGAGTTCGCTGGTGACGGAGCAACCATCTTCGGCGCGTTCTGCGCCGGATGCCACGGGTTTCAGGGACTCGGACGCACGACCGGAGACGAGGTCTTCCCCGCGATTGCCAATCCGGAGTTTCAGAAGTTGGCGACGGACCGATTCCTGAGCGAAACGATTGCCAGGGGCCGCCCCGGCCGCCGCATGCCGGGTTGGAAGAAGGATGGCGGGCTGAGGCCGGATGAGATCGAAGGGGTGGTCCGTCATCTCCGGTCGCTCGCCGGTGTGCCGGCCGGCACGCCGGAGGATGGTTGGAAAGCGGCCGCCAGTCCCGCTACGGGCGAAGCGCTCTTCTCGGCCTCGTGTTCGGGCTGTCATGGCAGCAAGGGGCAGGGAGGCAAGGGGCCGGCTCTGGCCAACCGTGTATTTCTCGAATTGGCCTCCGACGGGTTCCTGCGCGACACCATCGCCAAGGGACGGCCCGGCAGCGTCATGCCGGCTTTCGGCGAGCCGTCGACCATTCATCGGACGCTGGCGCCGCCGGACGTCGAGGCGATCGTCGCCTATATCCGGTCCTGGCAGGGGAGATAACGACATGAAGAACGACATCCACTCACGCCGCGAGTTTCTGGCGCTCGCATCAGCCGCCGGATTCTCGGGTCTGGTGTCCTCGGCGCGCGATGCCTGGGCGCTCGAGGCCGTGACGAATCCGCTGGCGAAGTATCCGGACCGTGGCTGGGAGCGCGCCTATCGCGATTTGTGGAAATACGACTCCACCTACACGTTTACCTGCGCTCCCAACGACACCCACAACTGTCTCCTGAACGCCTACGTGCGGCAGGGTGTGATCACGCGCATTGGACCAACGTTGAAATACGGCGAGGCGGCGGACCTGAACGGCAACCGCACCAGCAGCCGCTGGGATCCTCGAGTCTGCCAGAAAGGCCTCGCGCTGACCCGGCGCTTCTATGGCGATCGGCGAATCAACGGCTGCATGGTGCGGGCCGGCTTCAAACAGTGGGTGGAGGCCGGCCATCCGCGCGGCTCCGACGGCAAGCCCCCGGAGAAGTATTTCCAGCGCGCGCGCGATCAGTGGGTGCGCGTCTCGCATGCCGAGGCCGCAAGCATCGTGGCCAAAACGCTCGCCAATATCGCCGAGACCTATACCGGCGA
>JBJXGR010000407.1:0-17187 GCA_046160045.1 Bryobacteraceae bacterium | reverse complement strand
CAAGCCGAATTCCCCGGGGTTCCCACCAGCCTGATCCTTGCGGGGGAGCCCCCGTATCCCAATGCCAAGGTCTGGTCGCTCGACCACATGATGCGCGCCGCCAGGTACGAAATCCTGGCCATGAGCGACAGCGATATCCGGGTGACGCCGGATTTCCTGGCCACCGTCGCGGCCGAGTTCGCCGATCCCGGCGTCGGTCTCGCCACCTGTCCTTACCGGGCGGTGCCCGGCGCCGGCTTTTGGACGACCATCGAGGCCATCGGCATGAATACCCAGTTTCTGGGGGGAGTGCTGGCCGCGCGCCTGTTGGAGGGCATGAAATTCGCCCTTGGGCCGACCATCGTTGCGCGCAAGTCCGTCCTCCGGCAAATGGGCGGATTCGATCGGCTGAAGGACTACCTGGCCGAGGATTTCGTGATGGGCAAACTTGCCGCCGAATTGGGCCACAAGGTGGTTCTGTCCTCGTATGTCATTGAACACCATATCGGATCAGCCGGGTTGAGGCAGAATTTCGGGCACCGGTTGCGCTGGGCCCGGTCGACCAGGAGGTCCAGGCCAGCCGGATATGTGGGGGAAATGTTCACGATGCCCCTTCCGTGGCTGCTGGCGCTGTGGCTGGTTCAACCCGGGTGGTGGCCCGGGGCCCTGACCCTCGCACTGCTGCGCGTGCTCTCGGCGGGGGCCTGCGCCGGCTGGATCCTGCGGGACCCGCTCACCTTGCGGCGCTGGTATCTGTTGCCGCTACAGGACTTGCTGGCATTCGGATTCTGGTTCGCCGGCTTCTTCGGCAACACCATCCACTGGCGCGGCAGGACCTACTTTCTAAAGCCGGACGGCACTTTTGAGCTGATTGGGCGGTAGAGTTACACCGCCCCTTCGCCGATTCCTGTAAACGGTTGCCCTGAAAGACGCGTCCAAGGAAGCGAGACCTGGCAATCAATGAAACCGTTGTGGTGTAGCTCGCGTTCACTATAATGGAATCGGGGAGTACGCGGATGAAACGGATCGGCACGCTTGCTCTGGCAATCTTGGTGACGCTTACTGCGTTCGCCAAAGACAAGAAGAAGGATCCCGAGGAAATCGGGAACCGTGATGTCGGCAAGGGCGTGAACTTCTACTCGATCGAGAAGGAGATCGCGCTCGGCAAACAGCTTGCCCAGGAGGTGGAGAGGCAGGCGAGAATCGTCGATGACCCCATCATCGCCGAATATGTGAATCGCGTCGGGCAGAACCTGGTCCGGAACTCGGACGCCAAAGTTCCGTTCACTATCAAGGTAATCGACGCCGAAGAAATCAACGCATTCGCGCTCCCGGGCGGGTTCTTCTTCGTCAATACCGGCATCCTGCTGAATGCCGAATCGGAAGCGGAACTGGCCGGAGTGATGGCGCACGAAATCGCGCATGTGGCGGCAAGGCACGGTACACGGCAGGCAACGCGCGGCACGTTGATCAATTACGCCAGCCTCCCGTTGATCTTTATGGGCGGCTGGACGGGTTACGCCATCCGCCAGGGCGCCGGCCTGGCGATTCCCCTGGGCTTTCTGACGTTCTCCAGGGGATTTGAGTCCGAAGCCGACGTCCTTGGTCTGCAGTACCTGTACAAGGCCGGCTACGACCCGACCGCCTTCGTGGACTTCTTCGAGAAGATCCAGTCCAAGGAGAAACGGAAGCCGGGCGTCATGTCGAAGGTCTTCGCGTCGCACCCGCTCACCGATGACCGGATCAAGGATGCCCAGAAGAACATTCAGGAGATCCTCAAGGCGAAACCGGAGTACGTGGTGAGCACCTCCGAGTTCACCGACGTAAAAAGCCGTCTGATGGCCCTGAACAACCGGCGCAAGCCGGAAAAGGAAGATCCTAACCGTCCGCGTCTGCGCCGCGCCCCTGGCGGCGGCACCGGCCCGATTGACGAGGACAGCGGCGACGAGAAGAAGCAGAAGGACGACGCCGACGAGCGTCCGACTCTGAAACGCCGCGACCAGTAGGCAAGCCAATTCTCCTTGTGACGATCCGCGGGGCGGGCCGAGCCATCGGCCCGCCCCGAGTCTTTTTCGGGACCTCGCGATAGAATAAGAGTTCAACTCACTCCCCTCAAGGACACCCGTGACAGGTCACCAGATCCGCCAACGCTTTCTTGATTTCTTTGAAAAACGCGGCCACCGCCCTGTGAAGAGTTCTTCGCTTGTGCCGGCCAACGATCCGACGTTGCTGTTCACCAACGCCGGAATGAACCAGTTCAAGGACATCTTTCTGGGGATGGAAAAACGCGACTACCTTCGCGCGGTGACGTCGCAGAAGTGCGTTCGCGCGGGTGGAAAACACAACGACCTGGAGAACGTCGGCTACACGCGCCGGCACCACACCTTCTTCGAGATGCTGGGCAATTTCTCCTTCGGCGACTACTTCAAAGCGGAAGCGATTGACTATGCCTGGAAGCTGATGACGGAGGACTACGGGCTGCCGAAAGACCGGCTCTATGTCACCGTGTTTCGGGAGGACGACGAAGCGGAAGAACTGTGGCAGAAGGTGGCCGGAGTTCCCAGGGACCGCATCTTCCGCTGCGACGAGAAGGACAACTTCTGGCAGATGGGCGACACCGGACCCTGCGGTCCGTGCTCGGAATTGCACTACGACCTTGGGCTCGACGCCGCCGAGTCTGGCCGGGAGCACGAGCAGTTTCCGGAAGACGGCGGCGGCCGGTTCGTCGAGATCTGGAACCTGGTGTTCATGCAGTTCAACCGGGACGCGGATGGCAAACTGACGCCGCTGCCCCGTCCCTCGATCGACACGGGACTGGGCCTCGAGCGCCTCGCTGCGATCCTCCAGGGCAAGCTCTCCAACTACGACTGCGATCTGATCCAGCCGATCATGGTGCGGGCGGCGGAGTTGTTCGGTGTCGCGATGGGCGCCGAAGCGCGGATCGATACGGCGCTGCGGATCAATGCCGATCACGCGCGCGCCGCGGCCTTCCTGATTCACGACGGCGTCGTGCCCTCCAACGAGGGGCGCGGGTATGTGCTGCGCAAGATCATGCGGCGCGCGATGCGTCACGCCCGCATGGCCGGTGTGGAGGACACGTATCTCTACAAGCTGGCCAATTTTGTCGCCGAGTGGATGAGGCCGGCCTATCCGGAGATGATGGAGAGCCTGCAGAGGGTGGCGCGCGTGGTGAAGGATGAAGAACACCGCTACGCAACCACGTTCCTGGTGGCCGAAAAGGTGTTCGCCGACGAGGTCAGGAGCCTCGCCACCCCGGTGCTGCCCGGCGCGGTTGCGTTCAAACTGTACGACACCTACGGCCTGGCGCTGGATGAGCAGGAAGACATGGCGCGCGAGCGAGGGATCGCCATCGACCGCGAAGGCTTTGAAAACGAAATGCAGCGCCAGCGCGAGCGGGCGCGCGCCAGTTGGCGGGGCGCGGAGAAGGGCGCGATCGCCACGGCGTATCAGGACATGCTCTCGAAGGGCCGCACCAGGTTCGTCGGCTACGAGCAACTGGAGGGGACCTCCACGGTCGTGGGCCTGCTGGTCAACCGCGAGAGCGTGGACCGCGTGGGACTGGACACGGATGCCGAGGTGGTGCTGGACCAAACGCCTTTCTACGCGGAGACCGGCGGACAGGTGGGAGACCAGGGCAAGCTGCTTGATGCGTCCACCGGAATGACGCTGGCGACGGTTGGCACGGTATTCCCCGGCGTGCCGGGATTGAGCGTTCACCAGATCCGGACGCTCGGCCCGCTGCACGTCGGCGATCGGGTTCGGGCCCAGGTCGACGCTTCCCTGCGCGTCTCGACCATGCGCAACCACACGGCCACGCACCTGCTGCACGCGGCCCTGCGCCAGGTGTTGGGAACGCACGTCAAACAGGCCGGCAGCGTCGTCGAGCCTCCGCGGCTGCGCTTTGACTTCACGCACTACTCGGCGCTCGACAAAGCGGAACTCGACGAGATCGAGCGGCTCATCAACGAACAGATTGTCACCAACACCGGGGTGGCGACGGATGTGTTGCCGCTCGAACAGGCCATCTCGACCGGGGCGATGGCGCTGTTCGGAGAGAAATACGGAGACGAAGTACGCGTTGTCTCGATTCCCGGTTTCAGTAAGGAACTGTGCGGCGGAACGCACGTTCGCCGCACTGGCGACATCGGGCTGTGCAAGATCGTCAGCGAGGGCAGCATCTCCGCCGGAGTCAGGCGCATCGAGGCGATCACGGGTGAGCCGGCGCTGAAACAGTTCCAGCACGTGAACGACACTCTGCATGCACTCTCGCAACTCATGAAGGTGGGCGAGCCGGAACTGGTCGATCACGTGGAAAAGCTGATGGCGAACCAGCGGCTGATGGAGAAACACCTCGACCAGTTGAAGACGAAGATCGCCCAGTCGGCCGCCTCGGATCTGGAAGGCCAGGCGCGCATGATAGGACCCGCGCGAGTCCTGGCCGCGCGGATCGACGGAATGGACCGGGCCCAACTAAGGAACCTGGCCGACGCGCTGCGCAACAAGTGGAAGTCGGCGGTGGTCGTGCTGGCGTCTGGTGAGGACGGGAACATCGCGATCGTGTCCGCGGTCACCAAAGACCTGACCGCTAAGGTGCACGCCGGAAAACTGGCGGGCGCGGTCGCGCAGGCCGTGGGTGGAAAGGGCGGCGGGCGTCCGGATATGGCGGAGGCGGGCGGCAAGGACGCCGATGCGCTGCCGGGAGCGTTAGCCAGCGTCTACACTTTGGTCGAGGGGATGCTGTGACCGCTTCGCACGAGGCGCTGATCGTCGGCGCCGGTCCGACCGGTCTTGCCTGCGGCATCGAACTCGGACGGAAGGGCGTGGATGCGGTCCTGATCGAGAAGGGCTGTGTCGTCAACTCGCTCTACAACTACCCGACCAACATGGTGTTCTTCACCACGCCGGAGTTGCTGGAGATCGGCGGAATTCCGATGACCAGCCTGAACGAGAAGCCGAATCGGACCGAGGCGCTGAAGTATTATCGCCGTGTCGCCGACCACTTCCACTTGAACGTCCGGCAGTATGAGCGTGTGGAGACGATTGCGGGCGGCGACGGCGCCTTCACGGTGGCCACGCGGGACCGCAACGGTTGCCAGAACCTGTTCCAGGTGAACAAGGTCATTCTGGCGACGGGCTATTACGACGTTCCGAATCTGCTGGGAGTGCCTGGGGAGGATTTGCCCAAGGTCATTCACTATTACAAAGAGTCGCACCCGTATTACAACCATGACGTGCTGGTCTGTGGCGGTAAGAATTCCGCGGCCATCGCGGCCCTGGAGTTGCATTGGAACGGCGCGCGGGTGACGCTGGCCCATCGCGGCCCGAGCCTGCACCGGCACGTGAAATACTGGATCCGGCCGAACCTCGACAACCGCATCAAGAACGGCGAAATCCGGGCCTATTTCCGGTCGACGCTGAGGCGGATCCTGCCGGACTCGGTAGTGTTGGACACACCGGATGGAGAAGTGACCCTGTCGAACGATTTTGTGTTCGCCATGACCGGCTACAGCCCGGACGTTGAGTTTCTGCGAGCGGCCGGAATCGAATTCGATCCCGAGACCGAGCGGCCCCGCACCAACGCCGAGACGCTCGAAAGCGACCGCCCGGGGATTCATCTGGCGGGAGTGATCGTGGCCGGGATGCACACCAACGAGATCTTCATCGAAAACGGCCGATTTCACGGGGAGCGAATCGCGGAAGCGATCGCGCGCGCTCTTGGCAAGTAGCGGATACGCGGCCGATGGGCCATCCAAGTTTGCCGGCGAAACAGAGCCGCGACCGGAAGGGAGCGGGCATGCCGGCTGTCATGCTGGCAGGCGCGGCTCCCGCGAGCGGCGATACCATCCGCGGTGCCCGCTCCGGCGGCTCTGTATCGCCAGGGACCTGTCCTCCCGGATTTCAAGCGCTGAGCCCTTGGCGATGCGTAGCCAGCCCATCTCAAGCTTTCCGTTCCGTGACCGATGTGGAACATTAGGGCGCTCGATGTCAGGCCGCTGACCGGCATCAGGCGGTGCCGAAGGAGTTCCAATGCCCGTGGACATATTGATTGTGGACGACTCCGCGGCGATCCGAAGAATTCTGCAGAGGATGCTGGTGCGGGCAAGTGTTCCGCTGGGGAAGGTAGTCGAGGCTGGAGATGGTGTGGAGGCGCTGGAAGCACTGAAGAAAACAAAGGTGAATCTGGTGCTGAGCGATATCAACATGCCGAACATGGATGGGCTGCAGTTGCTGCGAAACATCCGGGCGAACGATGAGGCCGTCCAGTTTCTCCTTGATTTGTTCGGCCGTGAAGGGCTTTCGGAGTGGAATCGCATTCCGGTGATCATGATCACGACCGAGGGCGGTGAAGCGAAGGTGATGGAGGCGGTGCAACTCGGGGCTAACGGGTATGTGCTGGTATAACTGACGCCTGACAGGCGCCGGCCGTTGGAGAAAAATCCATGATGCATTTTGAAGCGATCGTCGAAGCGCTGACCTCGACGACGAACGACTTGCTTCAGATGATGCTGGGTCTCAATCCGGAGAGAGGGGGCACGGTCGCTGTTCCTTAGTGGGCATGGAGAACGCTGCCCGGCCGTTATAATCAAAAGATCGTTTCCGAATGATCCCAACGGCCGGCGCCCTCAGCGCCAAGAAAGCTCTTCGTTCCGCGAGCAGCCCCGTGGCCGTTCTGGCCCTGTTCTGCATGGCGCACTTTGCGGTCGACATGTATTCGATCG
Organism: Bryobacteraceae bacterium; assembly: GCA_046160045.1. Taxonomy (GTDB): domain Bacteria; phylum Acidobacteriota; class Terriglobia; order Bryobacterales; family Bryobacteraceae; genus CAZGUX01. The sequence goes on along the minus strand of JBJXGR010000407.1, from coordinate 10,468 downwards.
CCCTGGGCGTGCTGCAGCCACTGCTTCTCAAGCAATTTCACCTGTCCTTGACGCAAGCGGGCGTCCTGGGGGGCGTGCTGGTATTTTCGTCCTCGGTAATGCAACCGGCATACGGCATCCTGTCTGACCGGTTCCATTCGAGGATGTTCACGGTGCTGGCGCCGGCAACCGCCGCGGTGTTTCTTTGTTCCCTCGGCCACGCCTCCAGTTTTGGGGCGCTGTTGGTGATGGTCACGCTGGGCGGCGCAGGCGTGGCGGCCTTTCATCCGCAAGCGACGGCCAACGCCACCGCCGGCCTCGACACCAACCGCGGCCGCGCCATGGCGATCTTCATCAGCGCGGGAACCCTGGGATTGGGCATCGGGCCAGTGTACTTCTCCCTGATTACCGAGCGCCTCGGGCTTGCCGGTGCATGGGTCGGCGCCGTGCCGGGCCTGATCGCCAGTGCCGTTCTGTTGGTGTTTCTACGGTTCCCCGTGGCGAACCGGCCCAGGATGCAATTCGATTGGCCGGCGTTGCGCGCGGTGTGGAAACCCCTCACCATTCTGTATTTTCTCGTCTTCATCCGCTCCATCGTTCAGGTGTCGTTCGCTCAGTTCCTGCCCCTGTACCTGAACCTGCAGCGGAACTACACGTTGCCTGAGGCCAGTTATCTGACGTCCGCGTATCTTCTGTTCGGAGCGCTGGGCGGTTTTGTCGGCGGCAACATGGCGGACCGCTTCGGAGGCCGCCAGGTGATCATCTGGTCGATGGCCGGATCGCTGCCCTTTCTGATTGCCTTTGTTTTCACCACGGGTTGGCTCTCGATTGCCAACTTGATCGTCGGCGGCGCCATCCTGCTGTTCACGATTCCCGTAAACGTCGTGATGGGACAGGAACTGGTGCCGTCGCAGGCCGGAACGGTCTCCGCCCTCATGATGGGCTTTGCGTGGGGACTGGCCGGCCTGATGTTCATCCCGCTGGTGGGCTGGATCTCCGACCACTACTCGATGCAACATGCGTTCGGAGGGCTGGTGGTTTTCCCGATATTGGGCTACTTCCTGGCCGTGATGCTTCCCAAGGAAAGAACCAGTGGCTAAAGCCGTGTGTTTGTTGAGCGGCGGCCTGGATTCGTCAACCTGCCTGGCGATTGCCCGCCGCGACGGACTCGACTGTTATGCGCTGTCGTTCGACTACGGGCAGCGTCACCGCGTGGAACTGCAAGCGGCGCGGCGGGTGGCCGGGGCGCTGGGAGTTGCCGAGCATCGCGTGCTCTCGATCGATCTGCGGGCCTTCGGTCATTCGGCGTTGACGGCGGAAATCGATGTTCCCAAAGGCCGCTCAGCGGAAGAGATGGCGGGCGAAATTCCCATCACCTATGTGCCGGCCCGCAACACGGTGTTCCTGTCGTTCGGCCTCGCGTGGGCCGAGGTGCTGGAAGCGAGCGACCTCTTTATTGGCGTGAATGCCTTGGACTACTCCGGCTATCCGGATTGCCGGCCCGAGTTCATCCAGGCCTTTGAGCGCATGGCGAACCTGGCCACCAAGGCCGCAGTCGAGGGCCGGACGCGCCTGAAGATTCATACACCGCTCATCTCCATGGGCAAAGCCGAGATTGTCAGGACGGCCCGCGATCTCGGGCTCGATTTCAGCCTCACGCACAGTTGCTATGATCCGGACGAGCAGGGCCGTGCGTGCGGCGCCTGCGATTCGTGCCTGCTTCGCGCCAAGGGCTTTGCCGAAGCGGGTCTAACCGATCCCGTGGCGATGCGCCCGTGAAAATCTCAGAGATCTTTTACTCGATCCAGGGAGAAGGCATTCTGGCCGGCGTGCCGTCCGTGTTTGTGCGCACGAGCGGATGCAACCTGCGATGCGTGTGGTGCGATACCCCCTACACGTCCTGGCATCCCGAAGGCGGCGAGATGACTCTCGACGCGATCCTCGAACGGGTAGACGGCTATCCGGCGCGGCACGTGGTGGTGACCGGCGGCGAGCCGATGATCCTGCCGCAGACCGTTGAACTCACCCGAAGACTGAAAGAGCGCGGGCTGCACATCACCATCGAGACCGCGGGCACGGTCTTCGCCCCGGTGGAATGCGACCTGATGAGCCTCAGCCCGAAGCTGGCCAATTCGACGCCGGAAGGCTCTTGGGCCGAGCCGCACGAGCGGCTGCGCATCCAGCCGGCCGTGTTGAAGCGGTTGATGGCCGCGTATCCGTATCAGATGAAGTTCGTGGTCGCCAGGCCGGAGGACCTCGAGGAGATTCGCTCGATCCTCGAAGCCACGGGCGCCGACCGCGCACGTGTGGTCCTGATGCCGGAAGGCACCGACGCCCGGGTGCTTCGGGAGCGGGGGCAATGGCTGGCTGAAATCTGCAAGCAGGAGGCGTTTCGCTTGAGTCCCCGGTTGCATGTAGACTTGTGGGGAAACAAGAGAGGCACATGAACCGCAGATCGTTCGTCCTATCCACGGGCGCTATCGCCCTGACGCCGTCTCTGTCCTCGGCGGCGGCCAAGTCGCGCTTGCGCTCGGCCCTCTGCGCGTACTCCTTCCGGGATGAACTGAAGGCCAGGACGATGTCTTACGGTGATCTGGTGACCCTCGCCGTCGATAACGACGTCGACGGTTTGGACCTGACCGTGTACTGGTTCCCCGATACTTCGGACGGCTTTCTCCTGCCGCTGAAACGCCAGGCCTACAAGGCAGGGGTCGAAATCTACAGCATCTCCATCCGCAGCGATATGTGCCGGCCAACGCCGGACCTGCAGGCCAAAGAGGCTGCTGAAGTCCACAAATGGGTGGATGCGGCTGAAAAGTTGGGCGCGGGCCACATTCGCGTGTTCGGCGGTACGGTGCCGAAGGGCTCGACCGAAGACCAGGCGGCGGGATGGGTGGTGGAGGTGCTCAAGCGCGCCGCCGACTACTCGGCGAAGAAGGGCGTCATCCTTGGACTCGAGAACCATGGCGGCATCACGGAGCGGGCCGAGCGGATTGTCGAGATCGTCAAGAAGGTGGATTCGCCGTGGGTTGGCATTAACCTGGACTCCGGCAACTTCCGGCGGGACGCCTACGCGCAGATGGAAACGTGCGTGCCGTATGCGGTCAACGTCCAGATGAAGGTGGAAGTGCGGGGCGCCGAAGGCAAGACCGAACCGTGTGACTGGAAGCGTGTGGCGCGGATGCTGGCAGCCGGCGGGTATCGCGGCTATGCGGCCCTCGAATACGAGAGCAAAGCGGATGCGCGGGCGTCGGTTCCGCCCCTGCTCAAGAAGCTGAACTCGACGCTGCGATCCGCATAAAGATCGGCGAGCCGAAGGTGACTACTGGCACTCAACCAAGTACACTGGCGGCCCGGATTTTTGGCCTCGCCATCGCTACGGGCCTGGTCGCAGCCTCACCTGGAAGTGGGGGCATCTCTGCGGAGAGGTTGCACCCGGAACCGTGCGCGTGAGCGCTCGGGTTTGTGCGCGTGAACTCGGTTTGAACCGCGCGCGTGCGCGTGAGAAGCCGTGAAAAATTGGGGGCGCTCACCCCGTTTCCCGACCACAAATCGTTGGTTCTTCACGAAACCTTGACCGGGAAACGGGGTGGCTGCCCCCAGTTTTTCACAGCCCTGGGCGCGCGGGTTGCCGGGCGGCGCCGATGGTTCCCTTCATGACACAGGCATTGCAACACCTGCGCAGGCGATTTGACCCGCACTACTCCGTGCTGCATACTCGGAAGTCGGCTATGATCTGGGACCTCCACACCCATCTCACCGGCGTTCCGGGAAATACGCCTCCCCAGCGAATGGCCTCGCTCGTTCGTTTGGCCGATCGCATGGGCATCGAACGCTTCGTGGTGTTCATGGGGTACCCGTTCCTGTATGACCCCACGCCCGAGCAACTCCGCGAGCAGAACGATCAGGTGCTCGAGGCGTTGAAGGGCTGGCATCACCGCGCCTTCGGGTTCGTCTATCTCAGTCCCAAACACCTCGATTTCAGCCTGCGCGAATTCGACCGCTGCGTGCGGGACGGTCCCATGGTGGGCATCAAGCTGTGGGTGGCCGTCAAGGCCAATGACGAACGTCTGGACGCCATCATCGAGCGCGCCGGCGCGATGAAGGCTGTGATCTTCCAGCATTCGTGGACCAAGGTGGGCGGGAACCTGCCAGGCGAGTCGGACCCCTGGGACATCGCGGCGCTGGCCCGGAGGCATCCGAAGGTCCCGATCATCTGCGGGCACACGGGCGGGGATTGGGAACTCGGGGTTCGAGCCATTCGGGGCGTTCCGAACCTTTGGGCGGACCTGGCCGGCTCCGATCCGACGGCGGGCTTCACCGAGATGGCGTATCGCGAACTGGGCGCGGAGCGGATCATCTGGGGCAGCGACGCTGGCGGCCGAAGCTTCGCTTCGCAACTGGCCAAGGTCACCGGTGCGGACATTCCCGAAAGTGCGAAGAAACGAATCCTGGGCGAGAACCTCAAACGCATGATGACGCCGATCCTCACGGCCAAAGGGGTACGGCTGTGAGCGTCGATGTCAATGTCAACCTGGGACGCTGGCCGTTCCGGCGTGTGCCGGGAGACGAATCCACCGCTGTGTTGGCCGCCCGCCTCCGCAAGCGCGGCGTCGAACAGGCGTGGGCCGCGCACTTCGACGGTTTGCTCCACACCGATCTGGGTGCGGTGAACGCTCGGCTGGCCGAGGAGTGCCGCGCGCATCCGCCGTTCGTTCCGTTCGGGTCCGTGAATCCAACCCTGCCGGACTGGCAGGAAGACCTGCGCCGCTGCCATGAGGTGCACCGCATGCCCGGCATCCGGCTGCACCCGAATTACCAGGGCTATCCGTTGAGCAGTCCGCTCGCGGAGGAGGTATTGGCCGCGGCGGAGAAACGCCGGCTGATCGTGCAGGTGGCGCTCAGCATGGAGGATGAACGAACCCAGCACCCGCTGGTGCGCGCCCCGCAGACCGATGCAGCGCCTCTCCAACAACTGGTCGCACGCCACCCCAAGCTGCGTCTGGTGGTGTTGAACATGAACAAGGCTTTGCCTCCGGAGATGGTAAAGGGTCTTGCGGCGGCGGGAGTCTGTTTTGACATCAGCATGGTAGAGAGTGCCACGGGAGTCGCCCGATTCGCCTCAGTCGCCGGGATAGAGCGCGTTCTGTTTGGCTCGCACCAGCCGCTCTACTATTGGGAGTCGGCGTCGCTGAAGTTGAAGGAGTCGGGCTTTTCGGTTGAGGACGCAAAGAAGATCACGTTCGATAATCCCCGCCGCGTATTGAGTGCATAACCTTCAGAGCCGCGACCGGAAGGGAGCGGGGCCTCTTGATTTCCGCACACCTTCAGAGCCGCGACCGGAAGGGAGCGGGCCTCTTGATTTCCGGACACCTTCAGAGCCGCGACCGGAAGGGAGCGGACATCTTGATCGCCGCACACCTGCTGATCTGTGGGGTTGCGTTCCTTGGGAGGCCCAGCCGTGTCCGGACGTGCCGGCCTGTAGCTCACCGCCGCCGCTTGCTCGCGCGCGGCTCCGACGATTAGCCTCCGGCCGCGTGTCTGTGGCCGCAAAACAAGCACTTCGTATATATTGACTCAAGTGGAGCGAGAAACCACCTTGCAACACCGCCGATCGACAGGGAGTACGTTCGTCACGAACCCGGGAGTGGCTTGCCGCCGCGCGCTTCTCGTGGTGTCGCTGCTGGTAGCGTTTGTCGGGACGCCCGCCGCGCAGGCCGCTCAACCCGTGCGCGATCCCTTCGCGCCATTGGCAACCGAATATCGCAAGCAGACCCGCCCGCTCGTCGAGCAGTTCTGTCTGGGTTGCCACTCCACCGCCGCGCGAGCGGGTGAACTGGACCTCCAGCGCTTCACCACCTTGGCCGAGGTACGCCAGGGAACCAGAGCCTGGCTCAAGGTTGCCGAGATGCTCGACAAGGGCGAGATGCCTCCCAAGGGTGCGAAACAGCCGGCGCCTGAGGAACGAAAGAAACTGCGCGACTGGACCGGCCGGTATCTCGAGGCCGAGGCGTTGGCCAACGCCGGCGATCCCGGCCCAGTGGTCCTGCGGCGGCTGAACAACGCCGAGTACACCTACACCCTTCGAGACCTGACCGGCGTCGATCTGAGCCCGGCCCGGGAGTTTCCCGCGGACGGAGCAGCCGGAGAGGGGTTTACCAACACTGGCAACGCCCTGGCGATGTCGCCCGCGCTGTTGACCAAGTACCTCGACGCCGGCAAGGAGGTCGCGCGGCATGCGGTGTTGTTGCGCGACGGGTTCCGCTTCTCCCCGCATACCACGCGGCGTGACTGGACCGACGAGATCCTGTCGCAGATTCGTCAGTTCTACGCGCAATACGCCGACTCCTCGGATCTCGGTGTCGGAGATGTCGTGGGCAACGTCAATGTCCACCGCGACACCCGGTTGGGGCAGGCCGGACGATTACCCATCGGGAAGTATCTCACCGCTACCCTGGCCGAACGGACCGCACTGGCCACTGGCCGCAAGACTGTCGCGGCGGTCGCCCGGGAGCGCGGATTGAGTGCCCGGTATCTCGGTACCCTTTGGTCCGCTCTTTCAGGCACTCAGCCGTCGCAGCTTCTGGATGGACTTCGGTCCAGGTGGCGGACGGCCGGACCCGGGGATGGCGCCGCGCTTGCCGCTGACGTCGCGGCCTGGCAAAAGGGCCTGTGGATCTTCGGTCCCGTCGGCCTGATCGGAAGGCAGGGCGGCCCGAAGCAGTGGATGGAATCGGTCACGCCCGTGGTGAACCAGCAGGACATCCGCTTCCCGGTGCCGGCAGCGCCGGCGGATGCCAAGGAAGTCGTGATCTCGCTGGTGGTCACCGACGCCGGCGACGGCAACCAGCACGACTTCGTTGTTCTGCGGCAGCCTCGACTGGTTGCGAAAGGGCGTCCGGATCTTCTGTTGCGCGACGCCGGGACCACCGCTGGACTCGATCCGGCGATCTTCGGCAAGCACCCCAACGGCAACCCGATCGACGGCGCCTCCATCTGCGTTCGCGCGCCATCGGTGATTACGATTCGTCTTCCGCGCGATCTTGCGGCTGGGCGTGAACTCGTCACAACCGCGGCGCTTGATGAAGAGACAGGGCATGAGGGCAGCGTTCAGGTCGACGTGGTTGCGGGGACGCCGGCTCGCCCGTCCGGTCTCGTTCCGAGCGAGGCCGTCGTGAGCTACTCGCGGGTGACCCAGGTCTTCTCCGATACCCGGGAGCTCTCCTTCTCCCGCCCGATTCTGGTCGGCGGAAACACGGCCGCGCGGCGGCGATTCGAGTCCGCGATGGACGCCTATCGCAGCCTCTTTCCCGCGGCGCTCTGTTATGCGCAGATCGTGCCGGTGGACGAGGTCTTGACGCTGGGGGTCTTCTATCGCGAGGACGACCATCTCGCGCGGCTTATGCTCGATGAGGCCGGGAAGGCCCGGCTTGACCGGCTGTGGGAGGATCTCCACTTTGTCGGCCAGACTCCTGCTTCGCGTCACCGCCCTGGAGTTGCTGCTGGAAGCGTTCGAGGGAAACGGAGTCGCCGATCGTACCCAGCACAAGGCCGTCGAACCGCTGAGAGTGCCTTTCAATCAGGAAGCGGCCGCCTTCCGCAAGCAATTGGTCGAGGTCGAGCCGAAGCAGGTCGAGGCGCTGGTCAGGTTTGCCGCGCGAGCCTATCGCCGTCCGCTCGCCGTCGAGGAGGAGGGCGAACTACGCGCGCTCTACCGGCGGCTTCGCGAACAGGAACTCCCCCACGAAGAGGCCTTTCGACGCACTCTCGTCCGGATCTTTGTCGCCTCCCCGTTCCTCTACCGGCTGGAAACCGCACCCGCGGGAAACGTCGCCGCTCCCGTCTCCGACTGGGAACTCTCCAGCCGGCTGAGCTACTTCCTGTGGTCGTCGCTGCCGGACGAAAAACTCAACGCGCTGGCGGCGAAAAAGACACTTCACACGCCGGCCGTGCTGGCTAACGAGACGCGACGCATGCTGGCGGACCCGCGCCTTCGGCGCCTGGCGACCGAGTTCGCCTGCCAGTGGCTGCATATCCAGGACTTCGATTCGCTCGGCGAGAAGAGCGAGAAACATTTCCCCGAGTTCGCGGACCTTCGCGGCGATATGTACGAGGAGGCCATCCGGTTCTTCACCGATCTGTTCCAGCGCGACGGCTCGCTGATGAATCTCCTCGATGCGGACCACACGTTTGTGAACGAACGGCTGGCGCGGTTCTACGGAATCCAGGGAGTGGAGGGCACGGCTTGGCGCCGCGTGGACGGGCTACGGCAGCAGGGCCGCGGCGGCATCCTGGGTCTGGCGGCGACGCTGGCCAAGCAGTCGGGCGCGTCGCGCACCAGCCCCATTCTGCGAGGCAACTGGTTCAGCGAGGTGCTGTTGGGCGAGAAACTCCCGCGGCCGCCGAAGGAGGTCCCTCAGCTTCCATCGGACGAAACCGCAACCGACGGCCTGACGGTGCGCCAACTGGTGGCCCGGCACACCAGCGACCCTCGCTGCGCAACATGTCATCAGAGGATCGACCCGTTCGGGTTCTCGCTCGAAGGCTTTGACGCCATCGGACGCCGCCGCGACCGCGATCTTGCCGGGCGGCCCGTGGACTCAGCGACGAAGCTTCCCGACGGAAGGGAGATCGACGGACTGGCCGGTTTGCGAGACTACCTGATGGGGACTCGCCGCGATGCCTTCCTCCGTCAATTCTGCCGCAAGCTCCTGGGCTACGCCCTCGGCCGGGAAATCCAACTCTCGGACGAGCCTTTGCTGGGCGAAATCAGGCAGCGGCTTGCGGCCAACGGCTACCGGTTTTCCGTGGCCATCGAAACCATCGTCCGGAGCCGGCAATTCCGGGAAATCCGGGGCAGAGGGACTCAAACGGCGGACTCGCCATGAACCGGGGTATGGGACACTCGAGGTAATGCAATGAAGATGTATCGCTTTTCCCGTCGAACCTTTCTTCGTGGCGCGGGCGTCACCATGGCGCTGCCATGGATGGAATCGATTCCCGTATGGGGCGATGAGCCGGCCAAGCCTGCGCAGTCCGGCAGTGAAGCGCCGGTACGCCTGGCGGTGCTGTTTTCGGGCAATGGCTTTCACACCGATGAGTGGTGGGCAAAGGGCGAAGGAAGCCAGATGGAACTCGGCAAGGTGCTCGCGCCGCTGACCGATTTCAGGCAGAGGCTGGTCTTCGTCAACGGCCTGTTCAATACGGAGGCTCTGAAGGGGAACATCCACAGCTCCCAGACCGGGAATCTGCTCTCGGGCGCGCCCCTGGCCTCCGGCGGCGAGATCCGTTCCGGCACCAGCTTCGACCAGGTGATTGCGCAGAGGCACGGCCAGTCGACTAAGGTGTCGAGCCTGGTTCTGGGATGCGAGAGGGCGAATCCTGGGATTCACAAGAATTACTCGATGCTTTACAGCTCGCATATCTCGTGGAGTTCTCCGACCTCGCCGACGCCGCTCGAAATCTATCCCGCCCTGGCGTTTGACCGGCTTTTCAAGGACGAAGTGCAGCGCGGGGACAAGAGCGTCCTCGACGCGGTGCTCACGGAAGCAAATCGATTTCGGGGCGGGATCAGCTCGACCGACCAGCACAAGCTCGACGAGTACCTCAACTCGGTGCGCGAGGTGGAGCAGCGGATCGACCAAGCCGGCCGCAAGGGCGAGTTGCAGGGCTGGCGGCCGACGCTCGACAAACCGAACCTGCCTCGTCCCGCCGACGGCATCCCGCAGAACCTCTCCGAGCACATGAAGTTGATGGCCGACCTCCTGGTGCTGGCGTTTCAGACCGACACGACCCGGGTTTCGACGCTGAAGCTCAACAACGATCACAGCTACCTGCGATTTCCGCATCTCGATGCCGGCGATGTAGGTCACCACGAACTGTCGCACCGCAACAACGCCCAGTTTCTGCGGGTCAACCAGTTCTTCGTGGAGCAGTTCGCCTACATTGCCCGCAAGCTGGACGCCATCCGTGAGGGCGATCGGACGGCTCTCGATAACTCGATGCTGTTGTATTGCTCCAGCATGCGGTCGGGCCGCCACGACGCGGGAAATCTTCCACTTGTGCTGGTTGGCGGCGGAGGTGGACGGATCCAAGGCGGGCGAGTCCTTGACTACGCTGGGAAGCCGAACCGCCAGGCCTGCCGTTTCTACCTGTCGCTTCTCGACAAGTGCGGGGTGCGCCGGAAGGAATTCGGCGACGCGACCGAACCGCTGGCGGAGGTCTGAATCGCGATCAGCGCCGCGACCGAAAGAAGCCGTGAAAAAACAGTTCGCGGTAGGGATGACCATCGCTGATCACCCCCCGCACAGATCCGTGCTCGCCCCGTTAGCGCACATTATGTGGCGCGCCACATAATGTGCTTTATGTGGCCTCCAGAATTATGTGGCGTCCAGCGAGCAAGCCCCATTGAATCAGTGATCCGGCGAATCTGGACGCCACATAACTGTTTGCCTAAAGAGAGCGGAGGAAGGCCATCACTCCCGGATCG
>JBJXGR010000406.1:0-29773 GCA_046160045.1 Bryobacteraceae bacterium | reverse complement strand
ACACCATGCCGCGATGGATGTATCTCGGATTGCTGGCGAACCTGGCATTCGCCGCGCCCGCCCCGCTGCCGCCACCCGCGCGGCACCCGGTGGATTTCGGTAAGGACATCGCTCCGCTGTTGTCCCGATGCCACGGATGTCACGGCGGCCGGCAGCAGTTGAGCGGGCTTCGCCTGGACACTGCCGAAGGCGCGCGGAGGGGCGGCTACTCGGGCCCTGCCATCCGTCCCGGATCCAGTGCCGATAGCAAACTCATTCACCTGGTGGCGGAGACGACCAAGGGGCGTGTCATGCCGCCGGCAGGACCCAAGCTCGCTCCCGCCGAGATCGGTTTGCTCCGCGCCTGGATCGACCAGGGCGCCAAGTGGGCGGATGCCGGCCCGGTCCCAACCTCTTCAGCGCCTGTCCGGCAGACGCATTGGTCGTTCATCCGGCCACGACGGCCCGACGTGCCCCAACCCAGGAACCGGGCCTGGATCCGGAATCCGATCGATGCCTTTATTCTCGACCGCCTCGATGCCGAAGGACTCACTCCCTCGCCGGAGGCCGATCGGCCCACGCTGATTCGCCGCGTCACCCTCGATCTCACGGGGCTGCCGCCGGCGCCGGACGAGGTCGCGGCGTTCCTCTCCGACAACCGGCCGGATGCCTATGAACGCGTGGTCGAACGCCTGCTCCGCTCCCCCCACTACGGCGAGCGATGGGCGCGCCACTGGCTGGACCTTGGGCGATACGCCGACAGCGACGGCTACGAAAAAGACCAATTCAGACCCCACGCGTGGCGGTACCGCCACTGGCTGATCGAGGCGCTGAACCGCGACGTTCCCTTCGACCAGTTCACCATCGAAACCATGGCCGGCGACCTGTTGCCGGACGCGATGGCCGATCAGCAGACCGCCACGGGTTTCCATCGCAACACGCTCACCAACCGCGAGGGAGGCACCAATCCGGAGCAGTTCCGCTTCGAGCAGACGCTCGACCGCACCAGTACGGTTGGCGCCGTCTGGCTTGGGTTAACGGTTGGCTGCGCCCAATGCCACGACCACAAGTACGACCCGATCACGCAGAAGGATCTGTACCAGTTGTTCGCCTTCTTCAACACCGCCGATGAGACGTACATCGACGCTCCCCTGCCGGGCGAGACCGGCTCTTATTTCCGCGCCTTGCCGGCGTATGGACGGAAGCGCGATGCGCTCTACCAGGAGTACAAGGTCCACGAACTCCAGGCCGAATGGGAGACCAGGCTGCGGGAAACCATCGCGAATCCCGGGAAGTCGCACGAGTGGGATTTCGCGTTGAACGTGGTACGGGTTCTGGGCGATTACGCCGACCGCCGCCTGCTGGCTGGGCCCGAAAAAAGGACCGCCCGCGAGAACGACGCGATGACGCGCCAGTTCATCCAGTTCTACGGGGGCGCCATCGTTACCAAGGAACGGCTGAAGGAACTCCGCTGGGACGAACTCAAGGGCAAGCTCAAGAATCTGGACGAAGAACTGCCTGCGTTCAGTCAGGCCCCCGTGCTCGCGGCCAGCCCGGAGGTCCGGAAGACGCACATCGCCATCCGGGGCGACTGGCGGGACCACGGCATCGAAGTGCAGCCCGCGACCCCCGCCTTCCTGCACCCCGCCCCACCTGGCGCGCCGGCCACTCGCCTCACGCTGGCCCGCTGGCTGATCTCGCGAGAAAACCCGCTCACCGCGCGGGTGACGGTCAACCGCTTCTGGAATGAACTGTTCGGACGCGGAATCGTACGCACCACCGAGGATTTCGGCCGCCAGGGGGAGCGACCTTCCCATCCGGAACTCCTCGATTGGCTGGCTCTCGAATTCATGGATCGGGGCTGGAGCATGAAGTCGATGCACCGGCTGATGGTCACTTCCGCCACCTACCGTCAGGCGTCGGCGCTCCGGCCCGACCTACAGGCGAAGGATCCTTCCAACCTCCTGCTTGCCCGGCAATCGCGGCTGCGCCTGAACGCGGAGTGCGTCCGGGATGCCGCACTGCTGGCGGGAGGCCTTCTCAATCCCGCGATCGGCGGCAAGAGTGTCCGCCCCCAGCAACCCGATGGGGTGGCCGCGCTCGGCTACGCCGAACAAGGCAAGTGGGTCGAAAGCAAAGGTCCCGACCGCTACCGGCGCGGCCTATACATCCAGTTTTTCCGCACGACTCCCTACCCCATGCTGGTGAATTTCGATTCGCCGGACGGCAACGTCGTCTGCACCCGCCGCCAGAGATCGAACACCCCTCTGCAGGCGCTCAATCTTCTCAATGACCCGGTCTTCTTCGAAGCCGCGCAAGGCCTGGCGAACCGCCTCCTTCACGAAAAATCGGGCACCCTGAGGGAACGGATCAACTACGGCGTCGAGATCTGCCTCAGCCGGCCGGCAACTTCGCGCGAGCAGGAACGCCTGGCCGCTTTGTTCGAGAAACAACAGGCCCTGTTCCAGCGGGACTCCGCGTCGAGGGCGCTGGTCTACCCGCTGGAAGGCCCCGGCATCAATCAGCCGGAAGCTGCCGCGTGGGTCGCGGTTTCAAGAACTCTGCTCAACCTCGACGAATTCATCACACGGGAGTAGCCGCCATGGAAATCAGCGATTTCCTCCGCATTCAGACGCGCCGCTCGTTCTTTCAGGACTGTGCCGGCGGACTGGGAACCATCGCGTTGGCTCATCTGTTGGCCGGCGAAGGCCGCACGGCGGAGGCCCGCAGCGACCCGATGGCGCCGAAGGCTCCGCATTTCCCAGCCAAGGCAAAGAACGTCATCTTTCTCTTCATGGAAGGTGCACCCAGCCAGATCGATCTGTTTGACCCGAAGCCGGGGCTGAAGAAATGGCACGGGACTCCGCTACCCGAGTCGATGACGAAGGACCTCAAGCTGGCGTTCATCAAACCGAGCGCGAAGATCCTGGCCAGCCCGCGAGTCTTCACCCGGCAGGGCCAGTGCGGCATGGAGTTGTCCGACTACATTCCGCATCTTGGCACGGTAGCCGATGATCTGTGCCTGGTTCGGTCCCTCGTCACCGACGCGTTCAACCACCATCCCGGACAATTGATGCTGATGAGCGGCACCATGCAGTTCGGCCGCCCCAGCATGGGAGCGTGGGTGACGTACGGACTCGGCAGCGAATCGAACAATCTGCCCGGTTTTGTCGTACTGAGTTCCGGGCGCGGCACCAGCGGCGGAGCGTCCAACTACACGAGCGGATTGCTGCCGTCCTCCTACCAGGGCGTACCGTTTCGCTCCTCGGGCGATCCGGTGCTGTATCTTTCCAACCCGGCGGGCATCGGCGCGGAGACGCAGCGCAATACCCTGGATGCGCTGAAAGACCTCAACGAAGAGCATCGCCTGCGGACGGGCGACTACGAGATCGCCTCGCGAATTGCCTCATATGAACTTGCCTTCCGGATGCAGACCGCCGCGCCGGAACTCCTCGACTTTTCCAGGGAAAGCCCGCAGACACTCGAGACGTACGGCATCACGGACGAAAAGAAACGCGCCTTCGCCACCAACTGTCTGCTGGCGCGGCGGATGGTCGAACGCGGAGTGCGTTTTGTCCAACTGATGCACGCCAGTTGGGACGATCATACGCAGCTCAACAAGAATCTCAAGAAGAACTGCGACATTACCGACCAGCCGGTGGCCGCATTGATCAAGGATCTCAAGCAGCGTGGATTGCTCGACTCCACGCTCGTGATCTGGGGCGGCGAGTTCGGCCGCACGCCGATGGTCGAGATCCGAAACACGAAAGAAGAAGGCAATGAAGGGCGTGACCATCATCCGAACGCGTTCACGATGTGGCTGGCGGGCGGAGGCGTGAAGGCGGGACACATCGTCGGCCAGACCGACGAGCTATGCTTCCGCGTGAGCGAAGACAAGGTGCACGTGAACGATCTCCACGCCACGATCCTGCATTGTCTGGGATTCGAGCACACCCGGCTCACGTACCGGCACCAGGGTCGGGATTTTCGCTTGACGGACATCCACGGCAACGTCGTCAGCAAGATGCTGGCGTAGTGTCAGTGAGTGCCTAACGTCCGTCGCCATCGATCTCGAAGATCGAGAGGGCGAGCGGGGGCAGTTGCCCCGTGACGAACGAGGCATGGCCGCCGGATCTCGTTTCCTTTGTGAGCAACTTACCCGCCCCGTCGTACGAGTTCACCCCATAGGCGGCGGAGTCGGATGCTATCACGCCGAGCGCCCGCGAACAATGCTGCCGCGGACTCGCGCGGACTCGCGACGGAAAGGCTACAACTTGCGAACCGGCGGGTCGGCCGCGGGTTGCTGCGGTTCCATCTCATGGCGGCGCGACCCGGCGCCGCACTCTCGGGAGACTCAGGTAGGCACGCCCAAGCGGGGCAGGATCCACCGCATCACCAGGAGATAGCCGCCCAGAAACAGAATCGGGACCGCCCAATCAGGCAAGCTGCTCAACAAAGGTTCCACCTCCTTCAGTGTAGATGCACGGTAAGGGCGAAGGGTGACAGCCGTCCTCGACCAAACCACGAGCTGCCATTTCTGGTATGGTGATCGCCATGCTCCGCCGCCAGTTTCTCGCCGCTCTCACCGCCCCCATCACGGCCGCCGCCCTGCAAGCGGTCCGGCCCGCCAAGGCCCTTCATCTGAAGATCACCGGCCTAAAGACGTTCGTCGTCCATGTGGGCGGCGTCAATTGGGTCTTCTGCAAAGTCCTCACCAATCAGGGACTCACGGGCCTCGGGGAGGGCTCCATCACCAGCAAGGAAGCGACCCTGGCGCAGGCCATCATGGAGCACGAACGCTACCTGGTCGGCAAAGATCCCACCGAGATCGAGTTGCTGTGGCAGGCCCTGTTCCGATACCCGCGCTGGCGGGGAGGGCCCATTCTGAACAGCGCCATCAGCGCCGTAGAGATCGCGTTGTGGGACATTCTCGGCAAGGCGCTCGACCAGCCTATCTACCGGTTGCTCGGCGGCGCCGCACGTCGACGTATCCGGCTCTACAAGGATGTCGGCAGCACGGTCGAGGCATTCGAGCAGGCCAAGTCGGAAGGCTACACGGCGGCCAAATCGGGCTTTATCACCGTGGACAACAGCCTGGTGAGGCCGGCGTACGCTGTGCGGGAGGCCGCCCGCAAACTGCAGGCGGTGCGGAAGGCCGTCGGCGACGACTTCGATATCGCCATCGACGCGCATGGCCAATTGACTACGGTCATGGCCGTCGATTTCTGCACGCGCATTGAAGACCTACGGCCGCTGTTCGTCGAAGAGCCAACCCAGATCGAGGATCTGGGCGAACTGGCGCACCTGCGGCAGAAGACCAAGGTCCCTTTGGCCACCGGTGAGCGGTCCTTTACCAAGTGGGGCTTCGCGGATTTCTGCTCGCGGCACCTCGTGGATTACGTGCAACCGGACGTCTGCCATGCCGGCGGGATCCTGGAGATGAAGAAGATCGGCACGCTCGCCGAGACGTATCGAGTGCAGATGGCGCCCCACAATCCCCAGAGTGAAGTCAGCACTCTGGCGTCGCTGCATGTCGACGCGACCACGCCCGCCTGCACCATCCAGGAGTTCAACCCGAACCGGCAACCGTGGATCCAGGATCTGTTCTACGGCGGCGCGGTGAAGGTGAAAGACGGATTCGCCGAACTCCCGGACCGCGCCGGCTTGGGAGTCGATCTGGACGAATCGGTGGCGGCAAAGCACCCTTACAAGCCGGTCTCGCGCCCCGAATACGTGTTCAGCGACGGAGGCGTCGCCGACCATTGAGCAGCGCGGCGGACTGCGGCTCTCGCCAACACCCAGGCGGCCGCGAGCAAAAGCAAGGAAACGATTACGGTCTTTCGCGCGACGCCTTCCGTGGTGAGATCGGCGGCCAGCCACGTCGTCCAACCGGCGGGCACGTACTGGGGGCCGAGCATGAACACGACGGTGATCGCGATCAGCCTTCCGCGTATGGCTCGCCGGGCGGACGCCGCATCCGGCGCATCGGTAGCGACGAGGATGCTCCAGAACGCCGCCACGGCGGAAGCAGCGACACTGGCCAATGCAGCCGCCGCGAGCGTGATCCACGACGGTAACAGCCATGCGCCATGCCAGTTCCAGTAGGTGAGCCACAGCAGCGCGATCGAGAGCACTGCCCATGACACGAGGCAACCGATCAGCACCGCGGCGACGGACACCGCCAGGACAACCCGCGGCAACGGCTGGCCGGCGATTCGCTCGCGCGCTTCGGCCCCGGCGAACGGGGGCGCCGCGAATCGCGCCGTCGGAAAAACGGACAGACAGGCGAGCGGAATCAGGACCAAGGGGTCCAGGAGGCTCAAGCCAACCAACCAGGGAAGGCCGGCGCCGGCCAGGGCCAAAGCCGCAGCGTTGCGGGCTCCGGCTTTGAAGTCCGGCGCGAGTTGAATGACCGCACGGCGCAATTCAGCCTTCAGCATCCCGTTCATTGCGATGGTTTGACTTTGACATTCGGGCCGGAGAACATGAAGTCTAGCAGATTGAACCGAAACTCCGGTGCGACGAATCGGCGACTCGCACATCCAATGGAAACAGGCCCATGTTTCGCACGATCCGGGAACAAATCGACACGATCTTTCAGGAAGATCCGGCAGCCAAGAGCATCCTGGAAATCTTTCTGTGTTATCCCGGATTCCATGCCATTCTGATGCATCGCATGGCGCACCGGTTGTACCGGGCGGGAGTGCCGCTGCTGCCCCGCGTCCTCTCGCAAATCAGCCGGTTCATGACCGGAATCGAGATTCACCCCGGGGCCAGGATCGGCCGCAATTTCTTCATCGACCATGGGATGGGCGTAGTCATCGGGGAAACCACGGAAATCGGAGATAAGTGCCTTCTGTACCAGGGCGTCACGCTGGGCGGCACAGGGAAAGAGAAAGGAAAACGCCATCCGACCCTGGGCGATCATGTCGTCGTGGGAACAGGCGCGAAGATTCTCGGAAATATCAGGATCGGCAATCACGTCAGGATCGGGGCGGGCTCGGTCGTAATCCATCCGGTGCCGGACGATTGCACGGTGGTTGGCATTCCGGGGCGCATCGTCAAGGTAAGGGGCGATGGCGTCCTGGAACACGGAAAGCTGCCGGATCCGGAAGGGCAGGCCTTGGAAGACATTACCCGCAGGCTGGAACAGATGGAAGCCAGGCTGGAGGCGGTGCTCGAGGCAGAGCGCGTCCGGTCGCGATAAGCCTTTTCCCATTACCGTACGCTCAAAGCGATTCCCGGCTGGCTGTCGACGCCGCCAATCGTGAGCAGGACCGGGTGTGTGTCTGCGGGATCCAGTTCCACGGGAACACGCGCGTTGATCTGCGTCACGCCGGCCGTGGCCGGCGCCTGGCCGATGAAGAGAATCTCCGCTTCGCGCCCGCCGATTCGCAGAAGCGCCGCCGCCGCCGGGGCGGGAAAAACGTCGCGAGCGGTCACACCCGTGCGGCTCGGCGGCGACGTGACGCCCTGCCCGGTCGCATAGACGACGACAACGCTGCCGCGCGCGGCCGGATTGGCCGGTGAGTTCAAGGAGCCATCGGGGTGAAAGGCGCGCGGAAAGAGGCCGGGACGGGTGGCGGCAACCGGCACGGTCACCGCTGGGCTGGACGCGCCATCCACCGTGACCACCAGCGTCGCTTCCCGCGCTCCCTGCAATTCGTACGGAACCTGGGCGTTGATCTGGTCGGCACGCACAAACAGCAGGGGCGCGCTGATGCCATTCATTGTCACACTGACACCGCCAACGGAGGAAGGGAGGAGTCCATTCGAGTCTGCAGAGGACGTGGCAGCCGCGGCCGGGCCGAGGCCCCGTCCATAGAAGGACACCAGTTGTCCGGGGGCAATCGCGCCGGGCAGACCGCTGAACGCGTCAACCACCCCTCCCTCCAAGATACGCGGCCCCATTTGCGCCGCATCCAGCCGCCACAACTCATTGGTGACGCCTCCGCTCGTGATACCGCCAAAGAAGAAGATGGTTCCCGTCTCGGGAGCATAAGCCGCTTCGTGCCTCTGGCGCGGCGACGGTCTCCCGCCGTCCACCTGCGCTTGCTGCCAGGTTCCTGCCCGCGGCGCGTACTCCCACAGATCGTTCAACGTGTCCCGGCCGCCGCCGCCGAACAGAACCAGCCGCGAACGGATCGTGTCGAAGACCATTCCGTAGTGCTCGCGCGCGGCGGGACGGGGTTGGCCCGTGCGTTCCGTCCACCGGTTTGTGGCGAAGTCGAAGGCCCACAGATCATCGAGCGGACATGGACCGTTGCCGCTGGCGCACCCGCCGAACAGGAACATCTGCCGCGTTGCGGGATCGAATACGGCATCGTGCAGGCACCGGCGAAGAGGACGCCCGGACGGCGGGCTGAGGTTGCTCCACGAGTTTCGCGCCAGGTCGAAGGCCCACGTGTCGTCGAACCGGCCGTTCGTCGTGAACCCGTGTGAGATGACCAGCCGGTCTCCGGCGGAATCGTAGACCGCCGAGTGTCCATACCGGCGGCTCGGCCCCGCCTCGTCCGCGGCCAAGGCCCGCCAGGTTCCCGCGGCGATATCGAACGCCCATACATCGCTGAAGAACCCTCGCGACTGCCCGCCGAACAGGATGAGCCGCCTTCGCGCCGCATCGTATGTTAACGTGTGCCCGAGGCGCTCGGGAGGCTTGGGGCCGGAAGCCGCGACTTCGGTCCAGCGATTTTCGCCGGGGGAATAGAACCAGAGATCGTTCCGGACCGAGTTGCCGTTGCCGCCAAAAAGATAGACCCGCCGTCCCACGGAATCATAGGCGATCGCTCCATCGAAACGCGCTACCGGCTGTTCGCCGGAGGGCTCGGCGAGTTTGAAGATCAAGTTCTGCGCCGCCCCGCTCGAGACAGCCACCGCCGCCAGCAATATCAGTTTGTGAACCATGTTTCATTAGTGACTCGGCGCCGCCGTTCTATTCCCTCGAATCAGCGAGAGAAGAAAGCGCGCCCGCCGCGAATCCAATCGCATGCAAGTCAACTGATGCGAGGAGAAGAAAACGATGAACCTGAACAAGTCTCTAGCCGCTGTGTTTGCCGCCGCGATGCTCGCGGGCGGAGCCGTGGCGCAAACCGCCACCAGGAAGACCCTCACGCTCGACGGCGCGCGCCGGGTGATCACCGCGGCCCAGGCGGAAGCGAAGAAGAACAACGCCGGCGGCGTCATCGCCGTCGTCGATGATGGCGGAAACCTGATGGCGCTGGAACGTCTCGACGGCACCTTCGCCGCGGGCGCGATGGTCTCTTTTGGCAAGGCGCGGACCGCGGCGCTGTTCAAGAAGCCGACGCGCTTCTTTGAAGAAGTGATCGCCAAAGGGCGCACGTCGATGGTCGCGCTGAACGATTTCACCCCCTTGCAGGGCGGCGTTCCCATTCTCGTCGATGGGCAGGTGATCGGCGCGGTCGGCGTGAGCGGCGCCAACAGCGCGCAACAGGATGAGGAGTTCGCATTGGCAGGCGCCAACGCGCTGAATCAGTAGGTCGGCCGGACACCACCGATTGGAGAACTGCACCATGCGCCACCTCATGTTCCTTCTTGCCCTGCTCCTCGTGTTCGCCGTTGTTCATGCGACGGAGCCTCCGGCCGGCCGCATCACCTACTTCGACAGCACCCGGGTGGACGCCGCGTTCGCCAAGGGTATGCCGCTGATCGAGACCTCCCACTTCAAGATTCACGCCAGCCGTCGCGAAGCCCCGGGCATGGCGGAGATTCACGAGCGCGACACCGACATCGTACATGTGCTCGAGGGATCGGCAATGCTGGTCACCGGTGGTACGGCCACCGCGCCACATACCATTGCGCCGGAAGAGATTCGCGGCGCCGCGATTGCAGGCGGTGAACGTCGCCGCATCGCCAGGGGTGACGTCGTCGTCATTCCGGCGGGTGTGCCGCATCAGTTTCTCGATGTTCAGGCGCCGCTGCTCTATTACGTCGTTAAAGTGGGGTCGAGCCGATGAAAACACGTGGACTGCTTTTTGTTCTGGCTCTTGCCGCAGCGGCATCCGGCCACGTGCAGGATGGCCCGCCCGGCCGTCCCGACGCCGTGGTGGACCTCGCCACCGCCGAAGGGGTCAAACTGGTCAAGGGCCAGTGGCGCTATAGCGACACCCGCATCGTCGAGATTGATTCGAAAGGTCCCGGCCCGGACCTCAAACCGACCGGGCGACCCGTGAAAACCTACGACTACACGCCGCATGCCGGCGGCGCGGATTTTGACGACTCGCAGTGGGAGGCCGTGGAGGCCACTTCGCTCGACCGCCGGCGCGGCAACGGCCGGCTGAGCTTCAACTGGTATCGCATCAAAATCGCCATCCCCGAGCGTATCGGGAGCTTTGCCGCTGCCGGATCGACGGTGGCCTTGGAAATCGTCGTCGACGACTACGCGGAAATCTGGGTGAACGGCAAACTCCCGGCGGTTCTCGGGCAGGCCGGCAATCACCTGGTGAAAGGATTCAACGCCCCTAATCGCGTACTCCTGGCGCGGAACGTGCAACCTGGGCAGGAGTTCCAGGTTGCCATCTTCGGCATCAACGGACCTGTCTCGGACACGCCGCGAAACTTCATTTGGATCCGTTCGGCCACCCTGGACTTCTATCGCGAGGACCGCGCCACGGTGGGCCGTGAAGTCACCGGCCGGATCCGGCGCCTCGATGCCGCTCTCGACGACATCGTGCCTCCGGCCGTGAAGATCGAAAAGCTCGCCGAAGGATTCGAGTTTCTCGAGGGCCCTGTCTGGGTTCACTCCAGCCCTGAAAGCGGTCCCGGCTATCTGCTCTTCAGCGATCCCAATGCCAACACCATTTATCGTTGGACCCAGGATGGAGCGGTTTCGGTCTACCGGACGAAGAGCGGGTATGCAGGTCCGGATATCGGAGAATACCGGCAGCCCGGCTCGAACGGGCTGACGGTTGACCCGCAGGGGCGCCTGACGGTGAACGAGCACGGCCGCCGGCGTGTCGTCCGCATCGAGAAGAATGGCGTCGTGACCGTGCTCGCCGACAACTATCGGGGCAAGAGGTTGAACAGCCCCAACGACCTGGTGTACAAGTCCGACGGCTCCCTGTACTTCACCGACCCACCCTTCGGTCTGCCGAAGTTCTTCGATGACCCGCGCAAGGAGTTGCCGTTCTCCGGCATCTACCGGTGGGCCGGTGGACGGGTAGAGCTTCTCGCGACCGACCTCACGGGCCCCAATGGGATTGCGTTCTCGCCCGATGAGAAGACCCTCTACGTCACCAACTGGGACGAGAAGAAGAAGGTCATCATGCGGTACGACGTCCAGGAGGACGGTTCCCTGGCCCACGGGCGAGTGTTCTTCAGCATGCAGGACGCGCCCGGCGAGGAGGCTCTCGACGGTCTCAAGATCGATCGGAACGGCAACCTTTACGCCTCCGGCCCGGGCGGCCTGTGGATCATTTCCCAGCAAGGCAAACACCTCGGCACCATCGAGGCTCCCGAGTTGCCCGCCAACATGGCCTGGGGCGACGATGACGCGAAGACCCTTTATCTGGCCGCGCGCACCGGACTGTACCGGATTCGTCTCGGCGTGCCCGGCATCCGGCCGTGAACTCGCGCCGCGAGCCGTGCCTACCTTCCCGCGGTTGACAACGCTACAATCGCGGCTTGAGACGGTTCGCGGCCCTGTTTCTGATCGGCATCTCGGCCTGCTCCACCCGGCCCGCCGGGGAGGACGGAGCCTTCGACGTGTTGCTATCGGTGCGAGGGCAGTATCCGGCCACGATTGGCCTGTGGTCCCGGGAACCTCTGCACTCTTATCTCAAGGACCTGTTGGGCCGGCAATACCCCACTTTCCTGGAGAACATCGAGGTAGCCAGCCCGGTGACCGAGGAGCACGGAGTCCTGTTCATCACCGGCAACCGGCTGAATGGCGGCGCCGAAGCCGGCGCGGTGCTGCTGGCCGACCCCGAGCAGAAGTCTCTGCGCGTGTCCGTTTGGGATGGCTCCACCTGGATTCATCACTCAAACGGAGGCGGCGATATCCACATCCCTCACGAGGCCGACAAGTTCTACCAGCGCTATCTCGGTATCGACACGCACGGCCACTAATCGCCGCTCATCATCCGCTCGAGATTGCCGCCGAAGATCTTCGCCGCGTCGGCGCCGCTGATGCCGATGTGCTGCAGGGTTTCGGCCTGCTCGGTGAAGATCCGGGCATGCCAGCCGCGGGGGAATAGCGACGAATCGGATCCAAACAGCAGCCGCTGGGGCCCGGCAACCTCCAATGCCCGCTGGAATACGCCAGCCAGACTGAGCGCCGGAGTATGGTACCGGGTCCACCCGTTCGTGCTCGATGTATCCAGATACACGTTCGGGCACAAATCGCAGACCATCAGAGCTTCCCGAAAATACCCCGCGCCGAAGTGCGGAATGACAAAGCGCGCGCCGGGATGCCGCAGCGCCACCGGATGCAGGTCGATGGGATTCGAATAGCGCATGTCGAACGGCGAGGGCACACCTAAGCGTTTGCGAATGCCGACGCTCAGCACGCCGCAATGGACAAAGACGATCGCCCCTTTGACCCCGGCGGCAAGTTGCAGCAGCGGCTCCAGTCGTTCGTCGGCGATGGAGAACCGCTGCATGGCCGGGAACAGGCACACGCCTTTCATGCCGGCCTGGAGCGCCGCTCCCGTCCGATCGAGCGCATCCGGTGCCAGGGGGTTCAGCATGAAGTACCCATGGAATCGGTCCGGGTGGCTGCGGATGGCCGCCACGACGGAGGACTCATCTCCGGGGACGCTGGCGATCAGCGCCGCCCTCGCCACCTGATGGCGGTCGAGTTCCCGAACCCATTCCTCCGCCAGCCGCTCGGGCTCCACGGGCGGATACCAGCCCAGCATCTGTTGGATCGTTTCGGGAGCCGTCTCCTTGGGAAGGGTCCTCGACTGGCTGGCCAGGGTGGTGAACAAACCGTGCGATAGAAAGTGGACGTGTGCGTCCGAAACGGCAAGGCTTCCCCAGGGAGTCTGCATGGCGTTGAAATGGACCTCCCGGTAGTGTAGCGCTACTCCGCCCGGGCCTCTGGCCGCGACCAATTGGTCACACCCGCCGCCAGCGCCACTTGTGTCAGACCGGCCACGTTGGTTACGCCGATCTTCTTCATCATCGTCTTGCGGTAGCTGCGGATCGTCTGGACTCCCAAGTCCAGCAACTGCGCGATTTCCTTGCTTGTTTTTCCTTCGGCCACAAGGCGCAGGACCTGCACCTCGCGCTGCGTCAAACCGTCGAGCGGATCCGCCTTCCTGTTTTCGAGGTCTCCCCTTTGGATCCGCGTCAAGAGGTGGTCTGACACTTGAGAACTCAGGTATGATCCTCCCTTCGCTACCGTGCGAAGCGCATCCACAAGATCCGCTGACGACGCCTTCTTCAGAATGAAGGCCCTCGCACCGGAGCGGATTGCGGCCAGCACCGAATTCTCGTCATCGTACATGGACAGAATCGCGACCCGTGTCGCCGGGCAATGCCGCAGCAACTCGGTCGTTGCATCAATTCCATTCATGCCAGGAAGTCCGATATCCATCAGCACTAAATCGGGTTGCACTTTTCTTGCAATTTGTACCGCGTCCGCGCCGTTTTCCGCTTCCCATGCTACCTGGAAATCGTTACTCCTTTCCAGAATCGTCTTCACTCCATCCCTGAGGATTCGGTGGTCGTCGACCAGTAATACTTTGTAGGGCATCCGTTCGGCCTGTTAATGGGAATCGGACAATGAGTGATCGTAACCCTTCTTAACTATAGGCAGGAACTTGTTCTTATGTAAATGATCAATTTAAGGCTTCACCTAGGTATGATGCCCGGTTGTGGTACTGGATCAGCTAGTCTGGTTGTCGAAAAAGGCGACACGAACGCAGGTCCACGGGTTCTCTGTCCGCTCGATCGACAGAGAAAAGCCCGACCTCCTTGCAATAAAGTGCATCATCGGAACTCCCAAACCTTCCGGCGAGTGCAGTGCCTGTTCAGGTTCGAAACCGATACCATCGTCGCGAACCTCGAGACAACCGCCGCCCGGGCCAGGCTTCAATAACACTTCAATCTGCTGAGCCCGAGAATGACGAACAGCGTTTTCCAGCGCC
The DNA here is from genome assembly GCA_046160045.1 of Bryobacteraceae bacterium. Taxonomy (GTDB): domain Bacteria; phylum Acidobacteriota; class Terriglobia; order Bryobacterales; family Bryobacteraceae; genus CAZGUX01. Next base: position 15,686 of record JBJXGR010000406.1, on the reverse strand, counting down.
TGTTCCGCAATCCGAAAGAGAGGCCGGCTGAACTTCTGGGGCACTGAGACCGCTGCATCGTAGTGCAGCCGCAGTTTGCCGGAGAATCCGGCCCGATGCCTTCCCACCAGCCAGTCGAGACCCGCGCGAAGGCCGAAGCGTTCCACGTTGATCGAACCCAGGCTCTGGCTAATCGTCCGAAGCTTGCTGACAACGTCGTCGAGCATGCGCTGAATCTCGTTGATCGGCCCGGCAATCTCGGGGGAGAAGGGCTCCAGGTCCATGCGCAGGATGTCCAGTTGGAGGCCGGCGGCACTCAGTAACTGCGCGACGTCGTCGTGTAGAAGCCGGCTGACGGTGGCCGACTCCGCCTGGGAGGCTTCGATCACTCGAAGCGCCGCTTCGCGGAACTTACTCGACCCGGAGTCATAGTGAGAGGACATGTCCTCCGCCGTCATCGACCTTTGGATTGTGTCTGATTGAGCGTCGCGCCTCACCGTTTGCGCGCCACGGCACGCCGGGCGGCTGTAACGACATCCCGAGCCACCAGCCCGTACTTGTCGAGCAGTTGCTCCGGCGTTCCCGATTCCGCGTAAGTGTTCTGGATTCCCACGAACTCCATCACGCACGGGTGTGTTTCGGCGACGACCTGCGCCACCCGCACTCCCAAACCTCCGTCGGAGAGGTGCTCTTCGGCAACCACCAGCGCACCTGTTTCCCTGGCAGCGCGTGCAATGGACTCACGGTCGAGGGGCTTGATGGTATGCATGTCGAGCACCCGGGCCGAGATTCCCTCAGCCTCCAGGGTTTCCGAGGCACGGATCGACTCCGCCACCAGCAGGCCGGTAGCCACGATCGTGACATCGACGCCGGCCAACAGTTCGATCGCGCGGCCAATCGTGAAATCCTGTCCATTCCCATAAACGATGGGCGTCTTGGCCCGGCCGCAGCGGATAAATACCGGTCCCACATGAGCTGCCGCCGCCTTGACCAAAACCTCCGTCGAGATCTCGTCTGCCGGGCAGATGACCGTGAAGCCGGGCAGCGAACAGGCCAAGCTCAGATCCTCCACGCTCATCTGCGAAGGCCCGTCTTCTCCAATCGAAATGCCGCTGTGGGTTCCGACGACCTTGAGGTTCACGCCCGGATAGGCGACGGTGACCCTCAACTGCTCAAAGCCCTTGTTCATGACGAACGCCGAAAAGCTGGCGACAAAGGCGATCTTGCCGGCAGACGCCAGCCCTGCGCCGATGGCGATCATGTTCGCCTCGGCAATGCCGCACGAGACAAACCGGCCGGGAAATTCCTTAGCGAACAGATGAGCAAATGTCGACTTGGACAGATCCGCGTCGCAGACCACGACCTCGGGGTTCTCGCGGCCCAACTCGACCAGCGCTTTTCCGAAGGCCTCGCGCGTGGCCTTTCCCATCTTCAACTCAAACTTCTGCCTCACCGGTGTCATTCGAGCTCCTGGAGCGCCAACTGCACTTCCCCGACGGTGGGCGCGGTGCCATGGAACTTGGGGTTGTTCTCCATGAACGAGACGCCCTTGCCCTTGATGGTGTTCGCGACGATCACCGTCGGTGCGCCCTTGGTCGCCCGCGCTTCGGTGAACGCTGCCTGCAATTGAGGAATGTCATGCCCGTCTAGCTCGATGACGTGCCAGCCGAATGCCTTCCATTTTTCGGCTAGGGGCGCAACTTCCATGATGTCTTTGACGAAGCCATCCAGTTGAATCTTGTTGTAGTCGACGATGGCCACCAGGTTGTCGACCTTGTGAAAAGAGGCGGACATCGCCGCTTCCCAGATCTGTCCTTCCTGGATCTCGCCGTCGCCGAGCACCACATACGTCCTCGACGGGCTGTGGTTCAGGCGTGCGGCCAGCGCCATTCCCAAGCCGACGGAGAGTCCGACTCCCAACGACCCCGTCGACGCTTCCAGCACCGGGAGGAAGCGGCGGTCCGGATGACCCTGGTAGACGCACCCCAACTTGCGCAGATTGTTGAGTTCGCTTCGCGGTGCGTAGCCGGCTTCAGCGAGAACGCAATACAAGACCGGCGCCGCGTGGCCCTTCGAGAGGATGAACCGATCCCGTTCCGGCCAGAGCGGATTGGCGGGATCATGGCGCATCTGATCGAAATACAAGGTCACCAGAATTTCCACGGCGGAGAGCGACCCTCCCGGGTGGCCGCTCTTGGCCGCGCCGATCATCTCCACAATTTCACGCCGAACTTGCCTTGCGAGCGTCTGCAGTTCGGTGAGGGATTTCGTGTTGCCGTTCATGAGGCGTGGCTTTTCCAAGTCTAGCACGCAGCCCCGGCCGAACTGCCCGGTCGCGCGGCCTTCGACCGCTCCCGCAGCGCCGCCGTCTCCCGCCGATGGCAGCGCAGGCACAAGGTGCGCAAATTCGACAGGTCGCACTCCCCGCCGCCTTCCGCCACGGGCAGAATGTGATCGGCATCCCACAGGCTCGAACGCTTTCGGGTAGCGCCCCAATCGGCCAATGCAAGGCCGCACTTACCGCCCCGCAGCTTCCGGATTCTCCGGTACTCGTCCACGGTATCGATGCCGCACAAGGCGCACACACCCTTGTCCCGCGCGAACAGGCACTCCCTCAGATAACCAGGATCCGTCCGCATCCGCCATTCATGCACACAGTAGTCGGAACAGAAGGTGCGCCGGGGAGGCGACGTCTCCAGGCGGCACCACCGGCACAGGGGATAGCCGTTCGGCCCACGCTCCAAGCCGCCCGTCCCGCCCCGGCCTCCCTTCATTCGCCGAACCGTACTCTTCTCCCAGGGCTCTATGGCCATGCTTCGATTGTAGTGGAGGGGCTGCCCTCCGCTCATCGATGCTATGATCCGATCATGTCGCGGGGGCACAATCTCAAGCTGGCGGGGAGGCTTTTCCTTTGAACCATCGCCCTTTTTCGCGGGCTTCCCTGATCTGGCTGTTAACTCTCCTCGTTGCCGTCTACCTTCCGGTCCTGATTCCCCTGGTCCAGCAGTGGGAATCCGATGAGGATATGGGCCATGGTTTCTTCGTACCCGTGATTGTTGCCTACATCGTTTGGAACAAGCGGAAAGAACTGGAACTGCTGACGCCGAAAACCAGTTATTGGGGGTTGTTGCTGGTGGTTGCCGCGGCGGCCCAATTGCTCGTTGCCACTCTCGGCGCGGAACTCTTTCTCGCCCGCACCGCGTTTGTCTTGAGCATCTTCGGTTCCGTCTGGTTTCTGGGAGGAGCGGCTTACCTCCGAACACTCATCTTTCCGCTGCTTCTGCTCTTCTTCATGGTTCCCATCCCAGCCCTAATCTACAACCAGATCACGTTTCCCCTCCAACTCCTGGCCAGCCGCGCCGCCGAGATGACGTTGATGCTATGCGACATCCCCGTGCTCCGGGAAGGCAATGTGCTCGAACTCTCTTCCGGCCAGCGACTCCAGGTTGTCGAGGCCTGCAGCGGCATCCGTTCCCTACTGTCGCTTTCGTTTCTGTCCCTCGTCTACGGCTTTTTCTTCGAAGAAAATGTCCGGGTCCGGGCGCTGCTGTTTGTCGCAAACGTCCCCATCGCCATTGTCGCCAACGCCAGTCGCGTGACCTTCACCGGCATCCTCACGGAAATCGACCCCGAGTACGCGCGCGGATTCTTCCATACGGCTTCCGGATGGGTCATCTTCATGGTGGCGCTGGTGATTCTTGTCGTCTTCCATCAACTCCTGCTGAGTTTCCGCAAGTACGTTTATGACCCCAATTACACCCCCGCCACCTGAGCGGCGCGAAATCGGATGGCCCTGGCGTCACCCCGCGATGCGCGTGCTGACCGCGGTGCTGGTCCTCCAGGGCGCGCTGTATTACGTGACAACCACTCGCGCGGAGAGCATCCCGGCGATTCGGCCCCTGGCCACCTTTCCCGCGGCCGCCGGCAACTGGCGTCTGCTCCAGGAAGGCTACGTCGACGAGGAGACCCAAAAGGTCCTCAGAGCGGACGACACGCTCACGCGCTATTACGGAGATGCCTCGACCCGCGACGGCGCGAACCTGTTTATTGCGTTCTTCAAGACGCAGCGCACGGGCAAATCTCCTCATTCGCCCAAGAACTGTCTGCCTGGTTCGGGATGGGAGCCGACGAAAATCGGCGCCGTCGACGTACCCGTTCAGGATCAGACCATCAGGATCAATCACTATGTGGTCGCCAAAGGCGATTACAAGAGCGTGGTCCTTTATTGGTACCAATCGCGCGATCGCGCGGTCGCCAGCGAGTACGCGGCCAAGGTCTGGATGGTGGTCGATTCGGTACGGCTCAACCGCTCCGATACCTCCCTCGTCAAGGTAACGGTCCCGGTGGTCGGCGGCGATGAGGCGCGCGCCTTGCGCGCCGGGACCCGCTTTGTGCAGGATTTTTATCCCGTGCTTCGAAAGCACCTCCCTTCCTAGACGTGGCACTCCAATCGTTCACCTTCTCCACCCGGCTCGAGTGCCTCTATCTGGTCGACGAACCCGAGGCGTTCGACGGCAGTTCGGCCGTGTTCGCGCTGCACGGATACGGCTCGACGCCCGACGTGATGGCAACGCTGGCTCGCGCGCTGGTCGGCCTCGAGCCCCTGGTAGTGGCGCTCCGTGCTCCGTACGCCTTCTATCAGGGCACGCCTTCCTCGAACCAGGTGGGTTACTCGTGGGCGACGCACACCACCTCGGAGGCATCCGTGCGCCTGCACCACGACATGGTGCTCGAGGTGTTCAATGCCGTGGAGCGCCGTTGGAGCATCGCCGCCGGGCGCCGCATCCTCGCCGGCTTTTCCCAGCCGGTCGGGCTGAACTACCGCTTTGCCGCCACACATCCGCAAACCGTGCGGGGCGTGATCGGCGCCTGTGGGGGCGTCCCCAAAGACTGGGAGACCGGTCCCCTCTACAAAGACGTCACCGCATCGTTGCTCCACATTGCCCGGCAGCAGGATGAGTTCTACCCGGCCGAGGTCAGCGGCCGGTTCGAAGGCCGACTGCGGACTCGTGCCCGCGACGTTGAGTTTCACATGCTCGAGGGTGGACACCGGTTCCCCTCCAAGGGGTCCTCGATTGTCCGGCCGTGGATGAGCCGCATTCTGTCATCAGGGCTCACGCTGTAGCGAAACCCGGATCATCTCCTCGTCGTTCCGCACGATGACGTGCCCGTTCGCGAACGCCGGGTGCACCCAGTTCACGGCTTCCAACTCCCGCCGCGACCCTGGCTGCGAGGTCGGCCGGATCAGGTGGGTGCGGCTGATCTCCTCGAACCGCTCCGGCGTGAGGCGCCCGATCACCAGGTCCCCGCGGTCGGTATGAAACAAGTACCGGTTGCCATTGCGCACGATGAAAGCAGTCGCGTAGCGCGCCCGTTCGCGTGTCAACTCCAGGGTCTCCCAGACCCGCTCACCGGTCTTCAGCTTCAAACAGCGGAGTTGCCCATACGCACAGACCCCATACACGTAGTCGCCGTCGATCACCGGCGTGGTCAGGGCCGAGTGCAGGGTCTCGCTTTTCACTTCCGTCTCGCTGTAGGACCGCCACAGAAGTTCGCCATTCGAAGCGCGCAGCAGCCGTGCCCCTTGAAAGAACGCCGCCACCAGGACGAACGGCCCGCTCACCACCGGCGTCGCAATGGGCGTGTTCATCCGGATGCGATACGGATGCTCCCAGGCGAGGCGGCCGTCTTCCGGATCGAGCGCAGCCACCGCTCCGGCGTGCCACACGATCAATCGCCTGTTCCCGTCGATCACGGCCAGGACCGGCTGTGAGTAGCCTGGCTCGGAATCCACCGACGACAGCGCCCGCCAGATCTCGCGGCCGGTACGTTTGTTGAAGGCGACGATCTTCGCGTCGGGCTTGCCGCCCGCCACGGCAATCAGCCGGTCGCCGTCCACCAGCGGCGCGCAGGCCGAACCCCACATCAGATTGTCGGCGCCGTATTCTTTCCTGAAGTTCTTCCGCCACTCGATCGCGCCGTTCTCCGCACGAAGACAGAGCAACTCGCCCGCCGCGCCGAGTACATAGACCCGATCGCCGTCTACGGTGGGCGTGGCCCGCGGACCTCCTCCGTAATCGATGCCGCGATAGTCGGCGGCCCAGGAAAGCTGCCATAACGGCTTGCCGGTTGCTTCGTCGAATGCCAGTGCGCGTTCCTGGCCACCGGCATAATCAGTGACAAACACCCGGCCTCCGGCGACCGCCGGCCCGCTGTATCCTCCCCGCACGGCCGCCCGCCAGCGAACCTTCGGGCCCGCGGCGGGAAAACGCTCCACCAGCCCCGTTTCGGAGAACTCGCCGGTTCTGCCGCGGCCGCGCCACTCCGGCCAATCGGCCGCCAGGCCGCAACCCGCCACCAGGCCCAACAGCACCAGCACCCGCCCCATCGGCCACCAGCGTATCAAAGGGCGCCTGCCTGGTGTATCCTGAAGGCTTACGCATGAGCGAAAAAAAGTGGCGCCCGGGCGTCCGCCCGATGCTGGCTGTTTTCCTCCTCTTCCTCGCTGGTTCCCTGTCGGCCGGACAGGCGCCGGAAGCCCTGAATCCCGACTCCGGGATGCAGCAGGCGCTGGAAGCGGTCCTTCAGAAACTCGGTCTCCAGTCACCCGCCAGGGAACACCGTCTGGCTCTTTCCCTGGTAGATGTCTCGGATCCCTCCCGCGTCCGCTACGCGGGCATCAACGATCGCGACATGATGTACGCGGCGAGCCTTCCCAAGATCGCCATTCTGCTTGCCGGCTTCGAGGCGATCGGCAACGGGTTGCTGCGCTACACGCCGGACGTGAAGGCCATGTTCACGCGGCTTACGCGTTTCTCCAGCAATGAAGACGCGTCGCGGGCGGTCCAACGGATCGGCTTCGATTACATCGCACAGGTCCTGACCAGCACCCGCTATAAGTTGTACGATCCCGCATCCAACGGCGGTCTCTGGATCGGCAAGGCCTATGGCGGACCTGCCGACTACTGGAAGCGCGATCCGCTGCACAATCTCTCCCACGGCGCGACCAGCCTGCAGGTAGCTCGTTTCTTCGTGATGCTCGATCAGGGGAAACTGGTCAGCCCGCACTACAGCGCGGAGATGAAGGAAATCCTCTCCAACCCCGGCATCCATCACAAGTTCGTGAAAGGGCTCGAGACCGCGCGGCCGGGACGCGTGATCTATCGGAAATCGGGGACGTGGCGGGACACCCACTGCGACGCCGCGCTGGTGGAATACGGCGGCAGGAAGTACATCGCCGTGGCGCTGATGAAGGATGAACACGGCGGCGAGGTGTTGCCGCGCCTGATCGTCCAGATGGATGACCTGGTCATCAACCGGAATCACGTGTTGGCGGCGAATCACGCCTCCGCGCCGATCGACTGAAGCCACATCGCAGCCGGCGGTTTTCCCGCACAGTGTTGGCCGCCTGCGTGCAGTTGGTCGCTCTGGTCGAGTACGAACGCAGGGGTCACGGCGCGAGTTCCAGGAAGGACCTCTCTATTGCCCCTCTATTTGATCCAGCCGCCGTTCGTGCGCTTGCGCGATTCGCGCCAGACCGTTGATTGCTTCCAGCGCCTGCGCCATCAACACCTCGTTCTTGCGCTGCATCCCGGCGATGATCTCCACGGTCTGGGTGAGCGCCTCGTGCCGATCTTTGAGCTTTTCCAGCCCGGCTTCGATCCGGTCCAGCCTGTCCCCGTTTGTCATGATGCTCCTTTCGGCGACTGACGCGTGGCCGCAACAACTATCAAGCTAAGCCCGGTCACTGCTCCAACTCGCCCTTGTGGTTGCGCAGGAACTCATCATCGATGGGCTTTCTGCCGGCGAAACTTTCGTCGACCCCATGCCAGAACCGGATTGACGGCTCGCCGACCTTCCAGCACAGGTACACTTCGGAGCCGTGATAGAGGGTCGGGAAATCGATCAGTCCGACGTCCAGATCCTTCACCACGCACCCGACCTGCTGAATTTCCTGGAGGACGGCCTTCAGCCGCTCTCCTGAACGATCCCGCGCGGCCCGGTTCTCAATCGCGACGCCGCGGTCGACCAGGATGCCACCGTATTGCGCGGCGCGTTCCGTCAAGTCGGAAATGGCCTCGCTGGCCGTTTCATAGACCTGTTTCTGCCGCACGGCCTCGCGAATCAGGCGCTCCACTTCCGGCAACAGGCTTTCCGCTTCGGAGTGAGTGAAGCGACGTGTCATTTGGACGGTCTACACTCCCGAGACCTGAATCGACATCGAGCGGCTGCGCGGGCCGTCGAACTCCGCCAGAATGATGCTCTGCCACGTTCCCAGCAGAACGGCGGAGTTACGGACCTGCAGGCTCAGCGTTTGCCCCATCATCATGCCGCGCATATGGGAATCGGCGTTTCTTCGTTCACAGTCGGAATGTTCCGGATCGTTATGCCGCCAATAAATCTCCCGGTTGACGACGGTGTCCAGGAATGTCTTGGCGTCGTGAATCAACGCGTCCTGCCATTCGTTCAGGAACACCGCGGTGGTGGTGTGAAGCGACTGCAGGTGAACGATGCCATCGCGGACGCCGCTCTTTCGGACAATCTCGTTGATCCGGTCGGTGATGTTAATCAACTGCGTGCGATCGGCGGTGATCCAGTCGACCACGCGGTTGAAAATCTTATACCCACCCGCTCCGGAACGCTGTGCCTCGCCGTCAATTTCAACAATCTCGGCCTTCTTCGGACTCATCTCATAACCCCCGTTACGATTGATCCCACCACGCCGGCCCGCGGATGGAAGTGTTTGACTTAGTTGCGAGTAAGATTATAGCAAGCGAGGTACTTCCGCATGAGATGGTCAGGCTTTGAGACCATCGGGGGCGGCATCACTTTCGGCCCTCTGCCTCGCGACGTCGAAGGTCCTCGCCAACGTTGACGCAAAAAGGCTAAGGCTGCGGGCCGGCCGGAGACCACCCCCTTTGACTTGCAACCCCCTCCCGTAGAACGTGTACGGAACTCGAAATGGTCCACCCGCCACCGCTCCCTGACGGGGCTGTGAATAAACGGGGACGCGGAGAATCGAAAGGGCCGAATCGCCACCGCTCCCTAACGGTCGCGGCTCCGAAGGAACGCCACTGCTTACGCCGTGGGCTCGAAATCGCGGCTCCGAAGGAAAGCTCAAAAGGTGTGCGGAAATCAAGATGTCCGCTCCCTTCCGGTCGCGGCTCTGGAGAAAACGCAACCCAACGGCTTTTCACTTCAGCTCGAACTCGATCGAGTAGTCGAACGGCGCATACCCGCAGATGTACACCGACGGGCCGGCGAGCTTTGGCTGCGCGCCCCGGATCTGCGTGTAGCGATGCTCGGCTCGTCCCGGACCGAAGCGGATGGAGTCGCCGCCCAGAGAATACGTGGCGAAGCCTTGCTCGAGGATAAACGCGTCGCTCAAGTCCGGTGCGCGGGTGCATCCCTCCAGACGGCCCCCAGGCTTCAGATTGACCTCGATCGCGACGGGCACGTCCCGGGTTCCGCCCGCTTCGACGCGCAGCGCAATGCCCTTTGAGGTCTCGCGAACGGTGACGCCGTAATGAAATTCGCACCGCTCGCTGTGGGGACGCTGGGGCACCAGTTCGTACCACGTCTGGACGCCGGGCGGGACTTTCCGCGGCGGACGGAAGGGCTGGTAGTAGCCGGCCGTCAGGCGCTGTTCGAGAACAAAAGCGCCACTATTGAGACGACGCCCTGCCGAGGCGACGAATTGCCCTTTTCCGAAGAACGCCGCGGCAACCCGAATCGCGGGGATATCGGCCTCGCCGCGCCGCATACCCAGGAATCGCGAATACCCCTGCAACAGCACGTGAGCGCTCATCCTGCCGCGGCGGATATGCGCGAACTGGCCGGAAGGGAAGAGCTTCGAGTAGTCGTCCGGCAAGGGCCGCCGCTCCGGGCCGTGCTCGAGAAGTTCGGGGTGCTCCATCAGCAGCGGAAGACTCGGAGTGAGCTGATCGGCGAGCGTGGCGAACTGGCCGTTGCCATCCCGGTTGGCGAGATAGCGCAAGGCAAACCAGGAGCCGTCGGGTTTGCCGCGCGAGTACTGATCCTGGCGTCGGGAGATATCGGTGATCGCCTCATGGCCCGGTTCCAGCAGGTAGAGCAAGGCATTCAGGTTCTGCCGTACCGGATCGAGCAGCGCGGGACGATTTAGTTTGTTCGCGATCACGACCAGGGCTGAACAGACCACCGGGTTGTAGACCAGAGTGCTGCGCTCGCTGAACTGGCCGTCTTCATCGAGGTCAATCGACTCGGCCAGCCACTGGTCGATGCGGCGCAGGTACGCATCCCTGTTGTCCAGCTCATAAAGTTGCGCGAGCGCCGCGCACACCACCCAACGATGATTCGGCGTGTGGACGCCGCCACTGACCATTCCGTCTCCGGCCTTGCGCAGCAGCGGTTCGAGCCACGAGAGGAATTCCCCTTCGCCCGCGCGCCTGGCCAGCAGGGCGGCGCTGGCGGCGGAGCGGATGATGAACGCGGTATCGGGAGGCGAGTTGAAATTGGTGATGAGGAGGTCGAAGTTGCCGTGTTCGTTCTGGGCCGCCGCGAGAGCATCGGCCGAGAGACGAATGCGTTCGCGCAACTCCGTCGACTTGTGGAATCGCGACTGCGCGCTCAGATAGGCGGCGACGTACGCGAGCAGCGTGCCCGCCGCCGTGCCGGGTTGGTGGAGACCGGTCGCATCGGGAATGCGTCCGAACCAGCGGTTGCGGCGGTCGGTCACCTGCGCGGCGAGGTAGGAGTCTACTCCTTTGTCGTGCTGTGCGACGACAACGGAATCGGGGACAGCGCCTTGAACCTGGGCGGCGGCCAGCGCGGAGGCCGACAGCCACTCGCGCCGCGTGAGCGATGAGGAAGGCATCGGAGCCCTTCAGTCTAGCAATCGTGGATGGCGGATGGACCGTCCGCTAGCCCGCGCTTCAGAGGCCTGACCGCAAGGGAGAGCTCGCGGAAGAAGCCACGTACCCTGCCACGGGCCGGTAGACTGAATAGATATGGAGTCAGCGTTAGCGCTTCATCGATTTCAATTCGCCTTCACCATTACCTATCACTACCTGTTCCCGCAACTGACTATGGGCTTGGCGCTGTTGATCTTCCTTTGGAAGACGATGGCGTGGAAAACGGGCAACCCGCTGTACGAGGACGCAGCGCGATTCTGGATCCGGATCTTCGCCATCAACTTCGCCATGGGCGTGGTCACCGGCATTCCGATGGAGTTCCAGTTCGGCACCAACTGGGCGCGCTTCTCCCGTGCCGCCGGAGGTGTCATCGGACACACGTTGGCCATGGAAGGCGTCTATTCCTTCTTTCTCGAGTCGACGTTTCTCGGATTATTGCTGGCGGGGGAACAGCGGGTAGGCCGCCGCATTCACTGGCTGGCCTCCCTGTGTGTGTTTCTGGGTTCGTGGCTTTCCGGGTACTTCATCATTGTCACCAACGCGTGGATGCAGCATCCGGTGGGATACCGCCTTGGGGCGAACGGCGAAATTATTCTCGATTCCCTGTGGGCGCTGTTGCTGAATCCGTGGGCGCTGTGGCAGTACACGCACAACCAGGTCGCGTCGGTAGTGACGGCGGCGTTTGTGGTGAACGCGCTGGGCGCGTTCTATCTATTGCGCAACCGGCATCCGCAATTCGGCCGCGAATTTCTACGGATCGGGGTGCCGGTGGGCGCCCTGGCCGCGGTCCTGGTTGCGTTCCCCACCGGCGACGGGCAGGGCAAAATGATCGCACAACATCAACCGCTCACGCTGGCGGCGATGGAGGGGTTGTTCACGAGTGAACGGGGAGCGCCGATCGCTCTGGTCGGCCAGCCGGATGTGGAGAATCAGCGGTTGGACAACCCGATCCTGATTCCCAGGATGCTGAGCTTCATGACTTACCAGCGATGGAATGCCGAGGTTCGCGGCCTCAATTCGTTCCCTCGCGACCAATGGCCGGACAACATCCCACTGCTCTACTTCAGCTTTCACATCATGGTGGGACTCGGAACCTTGTTCATCGCATTGATGTCGCTTGCCGCTCTCGCGTGGTGGAGGGGCCGGCTGTACTCCGCGAAGCCGTTATTGTGGGCTCTGATGCTGGCCTTCCCGTTTCCCTACATCGCGACCACAGCGGGCTGGACGACGGCCGAACTCGGGCGCCAGCCCTGGCTGATCTACGGCCTGATGCGCACTGCGGATGGAAGTTCGCACCTCGTCTCCGGCGGCAACGCGCTGTTCACGCTGATCGGCTTCATGGGGCTCTACGCGTTGTTGAGCATGCTCGCCCTGTTCCTGTTGATTCGGGAAATCGAGCATGGCCCCGGCGCGGCCGGAGCAGCCTAAGGAAGGAAGCACCATGGAAACATTCTGGTTTTGGGCGGTAGCCTCGATGATCGCGGCCTACGTGGTTCTCGACGGATTCGATCTTGGAGCGGGCATTGTTCATCTGTGGGTCGCGCGGACGTCCGAAGAGCGCAGGCTGGTGCTGCGGACCATCGGCCCGGTGTGGGATGGAAATGAAGTCTGGCTGATCGCGGCGGGGGGCGTGCTGTACTTTGCCTTCCCGCCCTTATACGCGTCGAGCTTCAGCGGATTCTATCTCCCGCTGATGATCGTGCTCTGGCTGCTCATCCTGCGCGGCATCGCCATCGAATTTCGTAATCACATAGACGACGCCGTCTGGACTCCTCTGTGGGATGTGGTGTTCGCCGGAGCCAGCGCCCTGCTGACCCTCTTCTTTGGCGCGGCCCTTGGCAATGTCGTGCGCGGCGTGCCGCTCGACGCCTCGGGTTACTTCTTTCTGCCGTTGTGGACGGACTTCGGGCTTGACGGGGAGGTGGGCATCCTCGACTGGTATACGGTCACGGTGGGTGTCACCGCGCTGGCGGCCCTGGCCGTTCACGGTGCCCATTGGGTGGCCCTCAAGACGGAAGGAACCCTGCAGTCCCGGTGCCGCCTGCTGGCGAATCGCGCGTGGCCGCTGCTGGTGGCTCTCACGGTGGCGATCACGATCGTGAGCTTTCGCGTGCAGCCGCAACTGCCAAAGAGGTTCGCCGAGGCGCCGGCGAGCTGGATTCTTCCGTTGGCGACGATCGCCGGTCTGGCCGCAATGCGATTCCGGGCAGGCGACTTCGACCGGTTCCTGGCTTCGTGTACCTATCTCGCCGGCCTGTTGACGAGCGCGGCGGCGGGAATCTTTCCCTATGTGCTTCCCTCCAATCGCGACCTGGCGCAGGGGCTCACCATACGCAATGCCAGCGCGCCGCCGGAAGGCCTGATGACTGGACTGCTGTGGTGGACACCGGGCATGATCCTGGTGATCGGGTACTTCGTGTTCACCTATCGCAACTTCGCGGGGAAAGTATCCGCCGCCTCCGAGGGCCACTGAGTCCACGAGCGCGAACCCGGTGTGATACCATCCTCGGATATTTCGGCCAAGGAGAAGAATGAGACCGGTTGCGCTCATATGTTTGCTGGTTGCCGCGGGCGCTGGGCAGGCTGCGCCGGAGTACGATCTTCTGCTGCGTGGGGGGCACGTCATCGATCCCGCCAACGGAATCGATCGCGTGGCCGACGTCGCGGTGAAGGGATCTCGTATCGCCCGAGTAGCCACTTCGATTCCGCCGGCCAGTGCCAAACGGGTCGTCGAGGTCGGCGGCATGTACGTCACGGCAGGCTTCATCGACCTCCACGCCCATGCCTATGGAACCGAGTTAGGGCTGACGCAGGACGATTCGGCCTTGCCCACCGGAACCACCACCGCCGTCGATTGCGGCGGCGCCGGTTGGCGGACCTTTGAAGACTTCAAAGAGACCGTGATCGACCGTTCGGTGACCCGGATCCTGGTCTTCCTGAACATCGTCGGCAAAGGGATGGTCGGTCACGTCGCCGAAGACGACGTCAGCGACATGGACCCGGTGGCGACGGCAAACAAGATCAAGCAATATCCGGGACTGATCGTGGGGATCAAGAACGCGCACTTCGGCCTGCCGGGATGGGAGTCGGTTCGCCGCTCGGTGGAAGCGGGGCGGCTTTCGAATACGCCGGTGATTCTGGACAATCACATCCTGACGAAGATGCAGCGGCACACACGGGAGAAACTGCTCGAGATCCTGCGGCCTGGCGACATGCACACGCACTTCTACAACGACCGGCAGGTGGAAGTGATCGACCGCTTCACGGGAAAGGTGCAGCCGTGGATGCATGAGGCGCGCAAGCGCGGCGTGCTGTTCGACATGGGCCACGGCGCAGGCAGTTTCCTGTGGCCCGTGGCGTCGAAGGCCATGGAGCAGGGCTTCCCGCCGGACACGATCAGCACCGACCTGCACAAGCTGAGCATCCTGGGTTCGAAGGCGGATATGCCGAACTGCATCTCGAAGCTGATGCTGCTCGGCATGACGCTGCCGGATGCCATCGAGCGGTCGACGGTGAACCCTGCCAAGGCGATCGGCAAGTACCCGGAACTCGGCACGCTCGGAGAAGGCAAGGGAGCCGATATCGCGGTGCTGCGGATGCGCACCGGCGTCTACTCCTTTCGCGACGCGCTCAACAAGAAGCGGATGGGCCGGCAGAAGCTGGAGTGCATGTTGACCGTGCGCGACGGGCGCATCGTCTGGGATCACGACGGGATTGCCTTTCCCGACTGGCAAAAGGCCGGGAACTATCAGGTGCTGCCATGAGACGCCGCGAAGCCTTGCTCTTGATCGGAGGCGCGCCCCTCGCGGCGCAGGAGCCGATCTTCGATCTGCTGATCAAACACGGAGAGGTGCTCGATCCGGCGGCCAACCGGCGAGGGCGATTCGACATAGGCATTGTGGGAAAGCAGATCGCCCGCATTGCACCGTCACTGCCGGCATCGCGGTCGCGATTGACCCTGGATGCGGGAGAGTACCTGGTGACACCCGGGTTGATCGACCTGCGCGCCCGGTGCGACGAAAGGATCTCCGGAGGGTTGCACGCCGATCATCACGCGATCCGCAGCGGGGTGACGACGGTGGCGGATTCCGGCAGTGCCTCGGCCGATGGGTTGGCGAAGGCGCGGTCGCGAATGATGGTGCACACGAAGACCCGGCTCCTTTCGTGGCTGCGAGTGGATGCGAACGCCGATCCTGACGCTTCGATACGGGTGGCGCGGCAGCACGCCGCCGATGTGGCGGGGATCTGGGCCCCGTCGGCCGGCGACCTGGAAGCCGCGCGCCGGGTAGCTGCGGCGGCCGGCAAGCCGCTGCTCACGGCAAGCCCCAACACCGCGGCCCTGCGATCTGGCGAGATCCAGACTCAGGTGTTCGCTCCAGACGCCTCGGTGGTGGACGCCCAGCGGAAACTGCGCGCCGATGTGGCCGCGGCCCGGCGGCGCGGGGTGTTGTTTGACACCGGCGACCTGTGGTTCCGCATCGCCGGACCTGCCATTCAGCAGGGCTTCCTGCCCGACACCGTCTCGACCAATCTTACGGCGGAGTCCGTGCGGTTACCGCGCGCGTACATGATTACGACGCTTTCGAAGCTAATCAATCTCGGCATGAGCCCTGCCGACGCGATCGCCCGTGCGACCTCCCGCCCGGCGGCCGCGATCCGGCGTCCCGACCTCGGCACGCTGCGGGAAGGCGGCCCGGCGGATCTCGCGCTCCTGGTCGTGGACAAGGAGCCGTGCGGCTTTCTGGACTCCGGGCATGCGCGCCTTGCCGGCGCCAAGGTGCTTCGCTGCGCCCTGACGATCCGCGAGGGCGAAGT
>JBJXGR010000405.1:0-4513 GCA_046160045.1 Bryobacteraceae bacterium | reverse complement strand
AGATGTTC
The DNA here is from genome assembly GCA_046160045.1 of Bryobacteraceae bacterium. Taxonomy (GTDB): domain Bacteria; phylum Acidobacteriota; class Terriglobia; order Bryobacterales; family Bryobacteraceae; genus CAZGUX01. The sequence goes on along the minus strand of JBJXGR010000405.1, from coordinate 4,505 downwards.
AGCACGCCGTTCGAGCCGTGAAACTCCACGTCGACATAACGCCGGGGGGTCGACACGGAGGCATCGAAGGTCACATTCACTTTCTGGGGGTATTGCGCCACGATGCTGATGGTGTCGGGTGTATCGCGATCGTCGGGGAACTCGTACATGCCGCCCAGGGCCACGACGGTCTGGGGGGCGGAGAGACCCAGCATGGTGTGCACGATGTCCAGAGTGTGAACCATCAGGCCGCCCGGTTGGCCCGTCGAATAGTCCTGGTAGTGATACCAGCAGAAATAGCGCTGGGCGTCGAACGGCCGCTTGGGCGCCGCTCCGAGAAATCGACCCCAGTCGAGGTCCGACGGGTCATAGAGGAAGTCCTTGGGCGCCTTCAGGCGGTAGCCGGTGTTGCCCAGCCACCAAGTCCTGACAAGGGCTACCTTGCCCAGGGCGCAGGTATCGAAGAACCGTTCCTTGGCCTCCAGAATGCGCCGCCCGCTGCGCTGTTGTGCGCCTACCTGTACGACGCGCTTGCTTTCCCGCACGGCTTTCGCTACGCGCGCGCCGTCCTCAATCCGGAACGTCAGCGGTTTCTCGACGTAGACGTCCTTGCCTGCCGCCAGGGCGTCCAGCAGCAGCGGGACGTGCGAGTGATCGGAGGTGGCGATCACGGCGGCATCGACATCCTTGCGGTCCAGAATCCGCCGGTAATCCTGGTTGACCGGAAGCGCGAGGTTCTCTTTCGCGCACACGCGTTCCGCCTTGCTGCGATAGACGTCGCAGAGGGCGACGACTTCCGTATCCGGCCGGCGCGAAAAGTCGCGGAGGTGACCGGCGCCTCTGGCGCCCGCGCCGACGATTCCCAAGCGGATTCGATCGTTGGCGCCCAGCACGCGGGAACTGGCCACCGCCGTCACCGCGCCCGCGGCGAAGGATCGCCGTGAAACTGAATTCGACATGATCACCTCTGTGCTTTCCGGGCGGGCATGCTTCGAGGTCCGACCGTGCTGAGATCGATCGGCCGAAAGCCGGCCTTCAACGCCGGTGACTCCGGCCGCAGGCGGAAATCGTAGCCCGCCGCGTCGACGAACAACGGATCGGCGATGGCGGAGCCGCGGTCTTCGAGGGTCTGCCGCCATTCCGCGAACGATCTCGCGCCGAAGCGGGGCTCCTGCCCACGGGCGTCGTAATACAAGTTGCCGTTCAGCTTGATCTGGCCGGGCGTCCAGGAGCCCCCGGCCAGCCGCCCGCTGTCGGCGTAGACAATGTTGCGCTCGAGGATGAGGGCCACGTGCGGTTCGGCCCGCGCCCGCGAGATCTGGTGCTCCTGGTTGCGCGCAAAGATATTGTTGCGGATGGTGTTCTCCTTGCCGTAGTGCAGGTGGAAGCCGGAACTCATGCACCGGTAGACGACGTTGTTCTCCACCAGCATGCGGGTGGACCCTTCGTCCAGGTAGATGCCTCGCCCGCGTTCCGCAAACGCCGTGACATCGTGGACGACATTGTTGCGGATGACCCCGTCCTGCGTCCCCAACGTGTAGATGCCGCCGAGATCGTTCAGCGCGTGCAGGCCGATGTTGTAGATCTCGTTGTACTCGATGCGATTCGCGATCGACTGCGTCGGACCGTAGCCCCACACCCAACCGGTGCTGATGCCCGAGTAGACGACGTCGTGGATACGGTTGTGCGAGATCTCGTTACGGCTGCTCTGGCCAACCCACACACCGACCGCGGCGGGATAGACGGAGCCCAGATCATGAATGTCGTTGTCCGTGATCGCGTTGTCGAGGCTCTGCTCAGCTTCTCTCGACCGCAGTACGGTCTCGCCCAGCTTGATGCCGCCGGCGCCCGCGTCAAAGATGTGGTTCCCGGCGATGCGGTTTCGCTTTGCGCCGCGCCGGAACCACACGGCATATCCGCCCATCTGTGTGAAGACACACTTCTCCACCGTGCAGTCCTCCGCCCCGTCCGCTTCGAACGCCGCGCCCACGTGCACCGCCGCTTGCGGGTTGTCGGCAAAACCGCCGGCGGGCATGGTCCACTCCGCGTGCCGCAACTCGAGCCCGCGAACGACGATGTGCCGCACAAAGCGGTCCGATTGCGGATCGCCCTCCAGCCGGACCAATTGCGGAAGCGCGGCGGCCACCACTTTTTCCTGCGCCAGGTTCTCTCCCGGCATCGGCCAGTAGGAGAGCACGCCGCTCTTCGGGTCCTGACGCCATTCGCCGGCAGCGTCAAGGGCTTCCGGTGCGTTCTCGATGTAGAAACGGCCGTCGACTTCCTTGATGATGCCCACTTCGGACCCGCCGGAATCACCGGACAGCGTGGCGATGCGCGCGGATTCGTCCACGCTGGCGATGGACCGGCGGAGGTTTGTCCATCCCAGCAGCGCGACGATCTCCACCTGAGCGTCCTCCCACGTTTTGCGGATGAGCCCGCGGTCGAAAGGCAGCCGGAACGGCTTGTCCTCCGAACTCGGACCCATGATGCGCAGGAAGCCGTTATTGGGAGTGCGGGCGCGCTGAGCGCGCCGTCCGCCGATGAACAACTGGCGCGTCACGCCTTCGATTGTGGCCGTCCACAAATTTCCCGAGCCCTTGTTCCAGCCACTCACCCGCCGCCCGCCGCTCAGGATGGGTCTCTCGCCCGGATAGGCTTCAAACACGACCGGGCTCTTCGCCGTGCCTGAATCCTCCGGCTGAAGGACAAACGGCGATGTCAGCCAGTACTCGCCACCCCGGACGCGCACGGTGAATGGACCCGCCGCGCCCCGCTTGCGAAGGGCGCGGATTGCATCCCGGGCGGCGTCGAGCGAAGGCAGGGGGCCGTCGCTACCCTGGCGGTTCGGCGCGGCTATACGTCCCGACCATGCCGCCTTCCCGGAGGGCGAGACATAGAGCGTCTGCGCGCCGGCGAACGAAGCCAGCGCGCAGAATGCCACGAATCGAACGATGCGGTTCATTTCCTTTTCTTTTCCTTCGCGGACGGGCTCAAGTTCTCAAACAGGAACAACCCGCTCTTTCCGGCTGTCAGAATGTCGAGGTCGCCGTCACCGTCCAGGTCCACCACCGGGATCTCTATCCCACCGCCGGCACGCGAACTGTAGTCGATGAGGTGCCGGATCCACTCGATGCTGGTTCCGTTGGCGGCCTTCCGGTACTCATACCAGTACACGCCCAGCGGCTCGCGCTCGCCCGGGTCGCGGCCATTGTGCGCCATGTAGCGCTTCCCGGTGATCAGATCCGGACGTCCGTCGCCATTCAGGTCCGCGAGCGTGGTGGCGTGCGCCTGCGACCAGGAGTCATCGATCACATGACGGGTCCACTGCCCGCCGGCGCCCTGCTCCAACCAAAGAATCCCGTAGTCGTGCGCCTTGGCCGTGAGGATATCGTTGCGGCCGTCCTGGTTGATGTCGAGTATGTGCAGGAAGCCCACCGAGCCGAGGGTGAACTCGCCGTGCCACTTCCAGCCGCCCTGGCGAGGATCCGCGGGCGCCTCGTACCAGCCGCGGGGGGTGAGAATGTCGTTACGCCCATCGCCATTCACGTCGCCGCAGCCGATGCCGTGGTCGTGGGTTTTCCAGCCGGCCACGTGCCGCACAAAATCTCCATTCCTGATTTCGTACCAGGCGACCGGGACCTCGGGCTTCCAGCCCAGCATGGGCAGCACCTCCCGCCGCTTGCCGTCGTTGTCCAGATCCACGAGAAACGCGAACTCGATCCCATACCCGCCGTCCTCAAACACGTGCCGCGCCCAGGGTGCGCCCTCGCGCCCAGGGTTTTCAAACCAGACCATCCGCCGCAGATTGCCGAGGGCGCTCACGATATCGACGCGGCCGTCGCCGTTCACATCGATCGCCAGATCGCTGAAGTCGTCAATGAAGTTGTCGACGAAGCCGAGTTCCCGGAACCTGTGCTTTTTCCACCCGGGGCCCTCGTACCAGTTCTCACCTGAGACGAAATCGGGGACGCCATCCCCGTTGATGTCAGCGATGGCGAGGGTTTCGCTCGCGCCAGGGTCGATCAGGTGCTTGCGAAACGGGATCTCCGGCGGGCGCGAGCCTGCCTTGACAAGACAGGCCAGCACCGCGCAGAGAATCCAGCCGCGGACAGTCATCGGAGTTTCGCGGCGGCGGCGTATGCGGCTTCGCCTACGGTGTCGACAGGTCCCGTGAACCCCGGCCCCCCAGCGGCCACGTACCCCCGGCTCGCGCCGTTCCGCCCGGCGCTCACCCAGAAGGCGTACAGGCGCGCGTTCTTCAGGTAGAAGCGGAACTTCACCGGTTGGCCTGCCAGCGAAGACAGGTCGCCGCCTTTCCTCCATCGCACTGCCTCGAGTGTCCGGTTCGCGCGTACGGGGAGGCAGTTGCGGCGCGAAAACGGAGCGATCACCTTCCCCGCCTGGTCCAACACCTCCACACGCAGTTCGCCCGCGGCGCTATCCACGTTGACGAACAGATGCTGGCCCGTGAAGCGCACCGGCCGGGTGGTCAGCGCGCCCTCCCGATCCCCGGCGTCCATGGACGC
>JBJXGR010000404.1:0-45921 GCA_046160045.1 Bryobacteraceae bacterium | reverse complement strand
CTGAAGGGTCAGGGCTGTGTTCAGATCAGCGGCATGCCGCCGTCGGGGTCGATGAACGCGCGCAGCGGAAGGGCCTGGTACGGGTGGCGCGCCACATAGTCCCAGTCGAGTTCCACTCCCAGCCCAGGCCGTTCCGGCAGTTCGACCCGTCCGTCTTGAACCCGGACGCCGAACTTCTGTACGTCGTTGAACCAGGGTCTCAGGCGGCAGTGCTCCAGGATCAGGAAGTTGGGAATCACGGCGCAGGCATGCGCGTTGGCGGCCAGGGCCACCGGCCCGTACGGATTGTGCGGCGCGACCATGGTGTTGTAGACCTCGCAGCAGGCGGAGATGCGGACCAGTTCGCCGATTCCGCCGCAGTGAGAGATATCGGCCTGGACGACGTTTACGGCATTCTGCTCCAGCCACTCGCGCACACCCCAACGCGTCATGCGCCGTTCGCCCGCCGCGATGCGCACGCCCGGGAACGCTTTTCGCAGTTCCAGCAGGCTGCGCGGCGTGTCGGCATTCACCGGTTCTTCGACGAAGAACATGTTCAGCGGCTCGAGCCCGCGGATCAGGCGGTGCGCGGTCTCGAGGCTGTAGACGCCCGCGCAGTCGATCATCAGATCGACCGCGGGGCCGGCCTGCTTGCGCAGTTGCCGGTAGAGATCCAGGGCCACGTCGGCCTGCTTGACCACATCGAACGGCTTGATGGACGGTCCGTTGCCCCACTTGAACGCTGTGAATCCTTCGCGCATGGCCGCGTCGAGTTCGGCGCCCAGCGTCTCCAGGCCGAGGTCGCCTCGCGCGTAGACGCGGATGCGGTCCCTTACCGCGCCACCGAGGAGTTTGTAGACCGGCTGCCCGTACGCCTTGCCCGTGATATCCCAAAGCGCCTGCTCGATGCCGCTGGCGGCGCTGGAGGCGACCACACCCTCCCGCCACCAGAACAGCCGCTGCATCTGCTGCCACAGGGAGTTGACGCGTGTGGGGTCCTGGCCGAGCAGCAGCGGGCCGAAGTGGTGATCGATCATGGCGGCCACGGCCATTTCGTGGTATTCGGTCGTCGCCTCGCCGGTTCCGTGGATGCCCGCGTCCGTCTCGATGCGGACAAAGATCCAATTGCGTGAGGGGGCGTGACCCCCGGGGCCGGGGACTCCCATCACGTGGGACTTGACTTTGGTGATTTTCATCGATGCCTTCTGCTCGAACGCAATTGTATGGCATTCCCGCCACGGATTGCCGGATTGCCAGAGTGCCGGCCGGAGACCGGCGCCACGCGGCTTCAGGAAATGCTGCCCTTGCGGCCGGTAACCAGTTTGTAGCTGTCTTCGTCTTCGGCGCCCTTCGGTGACATCGGCGATTGCCGAGGCCGCCCTAAATGCTACCGCGACGTCCTCTCCGGAACCACCTTGGTCCCGGCCCGCGTAAACTCGAACCGCAGCATCCACTCGCTCTCGACCTCGCGGCCGTCCGCTCTCGGCGGCTTGAAGGTCCACTTCCTCGCGGCTGCCACGGCAAGGTCGGAAAAATACTTGCTGGCTCCGCGAGAGGTGGACGCCGCGTTCAAGACCTTGCCTGTTGCATCGACCGAGACCTTGATGTTGATCTTCAGTTTGCCTTGGATGGAACCTCGCGCCTTGGGCAGCACATCGGGCAGAACCTGCTGAATGACTTCTCCGCCCGTTGCCGCGGGGCGATCGGTCCGCTTCTCCTGACTCGCTTTCTGCTTCGATGCCTCCCGTGTCGACCGCGATGGTTCCATCGTTGGTTCGGGTTTTGCCGCCGGCAGTTCAGGCGCAACAGCCGCTACCGGAGCGGACTCCGGACTCTGCCGGACCAACCTGGGGCCGAGGACCGCGACGACAACCAGGCCGGCCGCCGCGGCCGGAAGCAGCCAGCGGCGACTGGCTGCCGGTGGGCCCGCTAGCGATCGTCCCTCCAGCCGTGCGGCGATGTCGGGAAGCGTCCACCGGCGCTGTGGATCGCCCTCCAGGCAGCCGCTGGCGATTTCTCCAAACGGCGCCGGCAGTGTCTCCGGAACGACGGGCCTGGCCCCTTCCCAAACGGGCTGACACTGGGTGAGAGCTTCCACCAGCGTCACGCCCAGAGACCAGGCATCCCATGCCGGGGTGGCCCCTCCCCGCGCCATCTCAGGTGGATCGTAAGGGCCCGGACTTCCAGCGCCGGCGGAGGGCTCGCCGCCGCGGTAGAGGCCATCAATCGAGATCTTCAGCTGATCCGCCACCGACATCACGTTCGAGGGTTTCAGGTGGCCGTGCACGAAGCCTTTTCCGTGCAGATACTGAACGGCGTCGAGCGCCGGCGTCAGCATGTCCCGCACTTCAGCCGCCGTGAGCGCCCGGTCCGGCAGCACCTGGGACAGGTCGTCTTCGGAGCATTCCATCACCACGTACAGCAGGCTGTCGTCGACCAATTGGCATCGGCCCGAGTCGAAAACCTGGAGCAGGTGAGGATGTGCCAGGATCGAGGCTTCCCGCCATCGGGACAGTTGGGCTTCCGCGGTGGCCGGATCCTCAGGAACGAGTTTGATGGCGGCCTTGCGGTTCGGCGGCCCGTCGGACTCGGTCAGGAACACGGCGCTGTTCTGGCGGCCGCCCAGGTACTGTTGCAGGCGGTATTTTCCTGCAACCACGTGGCCTTCCCGATCTCTCCATGCTGCAATCATGCGGTTCTCCGGCCGGCTAAAATCTCATTGTAACGAAGCGGCTGAAAGGGACAATGATCAGTCGAGAGTTTCCGGCTTCAACTCGATGCTGGTTTCCCCGGCGGCCTTTTTCTCCCAGTATTTCTTCACCCAGGCCTCCCAGCTTTTTCCGGCCGCGGAGTCCCGGCCGGTGAACGCAAGACCTGCGATGTCGGCGTAGGGAATCGACAGTTTCTGATTCTGGTCTTTGGGCCAGATCCTCACCAGGGACTCGGCCAGGGTGGCTCCGGTCTTACGGTCGAAGACATAACCTTCGACCTGGGTGCCGTCTCTACGGGTGATCGTGACATCGCCGCGATAATCGAACGCTTTCTCCAGTCCCTCGCGGAGTTCCTCGCCGTTCGCGACATCCCAAATGGCGCCCTCGAGTTTCTCCTGTAGAAAGCCCGGGGCGACTTCGAGTTCGTCGGGATTCAACGGGACTTCCGCCATCACGCTTCGACTTCGCTCGCCGCCTCGCGCGATGCCGAGATCTGCACCAGGCCCGCTGGGGGGCGTACCGGCTTCAGGGGTTGACCGAGAGCGGCCAAGGCCTCAGGGTCGCGGTACCGCGTGAACAGGGTCGCTCGCACGGTGTCCCAGAATCCGCCCCAGGAGCTGAAGGTCTCGTTGACCGCCGAGGGTTCATAGCCGCTGTGCAACATGCAGTTGGCGCACTTGGGATTGCCGGATTCGGTGCCGTAACGATCCCACTCGACGCTGTCCATCAACTCCTCAAACGTGTCCGCATAACCATCCTGGAGCAGGTAGCAGGGCTTCTGCCAGCCGAACAGGTTATAAGTCGGCATCCCCCAGGGAGTGCATCGGTAATGGCGGCGCCCCATCAGGAATTCCAGGAACAGGGGTGAGGTGTTAAACCGCCAATGGCTCTTGCGGTTCGAGAGGATCGCGCGGAAAAGCTTACGCGCCCGGGCGCGGCCGAGAAAGTGCTCCTGGTCGGGCGCCTTGTCGTAGGTGTAGCCCGGCGACACCATCATGCCCTCGACGCCGAGCGACATCATCTCGTCGAAGAAGGAGCGCACACTTGCCGGGTCGGCGCCGTCGAACAGCGTGGTATTGGTCGTGACGCGAAAGCCGCGCTCGACGGCGGCCTTGATGCCCTCCGCGGCGATCTCGTAGCCGCCTTCCTTGCAGACCGAGAGATCGTGGTGCTCCTTCTGCCCGTCCATGTGCACCGAGAAGGTGAGGAACTTGCTCGGCGTAAACTCGTGGAGCCTCTGTTCGAGCAGCAGGGCGTTGGTGCAGAGGTAGATGTACTTCCCGCGCGCGACCAGGCCCTCGACGATCTCGGTGATCTGGGGATGCATCAGGGGTTCCCCGCCGGGAATGGCCACCATGGGGGCGCCGCACTCGTCCACCGCGCGGAAGCACTCGTCCGGAGAGAGGTTCCTCTTCAGGATGTGCGGCGGGTACTGGATCTTGCCGCATCCCGCGCACGCCAGGTTGCAGCGGAAGAGCGGCTCGAGCATCAGCACCAGCGGATACCGCTCGCGGCCGGCCAGTTTTTGCTTCAGAACGTAGGTTGCCACCGTCCACATCTGCGAGACGGGCACAGCCATCCGGACACCTCCTCAGGAATCGTGCGACCTCTCTATTCTCGCATTGATATGGCTCGCATGACCGGATGCAGCCCTAATCAGGGTACGCGATGATGCAATTGGCGAATCGTGTTTATGAGGGCAAATGAAAAGAGCGGCTCCGGCGCGCCACGATCGAGACTTACCCCTTTGGCGATGAGGTTCATCGCGCTTTCATGTTGCGCGTCCAGTTTCGGGGCCAGCCTGACTGGCATTGTGCACGACCCAACGAAAGCTCCGCTTGCCGGGGCGATCGCATTGCTGCAATCCGAGACGGACTTCGGCCAAAGGCAGGTCTTGAGGACCGATGATCAGGGGCGATATCAATTTGACAATCTGGCTGAGGGCAAATACAAACTCGAACTCCAGATGGCGGGCTTTGCGTCGAAATTGATCAGGTCGATTGATGTCCAAAGCGGGGACCAAACGACGATGCCCATCATCACCCTCGAACTCGGTCTTGATGGTGGCGGTTGCGGTCTGAAGTGGCCGTTGTCCATTTCCGATATTCGCCTCTTGCCGGCCGGGACATCCGGCGGAAGTCTTGCGGGGTCGATTCAAGGCCGTGAAGATGCTGCGCTCGCGGGCGTCCGAGTGTTGTTGGTCTGCAGCGAAAACACCTATTGCGCCGAGAGCCGGACGAACAGGCAGGGCGAGTTTACTTTCGCCCAACTCACTCCCGGAACCTACGCTGTCATGATTCTCCGGACCGGCTTCTATCCCAGGCTCGAAATCGGCCTGAAGGTTCGGCCAGACCTGGAAGTGGTTTATCGTCCGATTCGTATTCAGGAGTGTCATATGGGCAACTGCGATCCGGCGATGCGGCCCAAGCTCCTTCCTCCTGAACCGGGACACCCTGTGGTCCTCTGCCAGGATTAGGTCGACGGGCGGCTACGAAGCCATCGTCGAGGCTCCAATCACCATCCAGACAGAGTCCACGCCGGGAGGATTCGAGTCCACGTCTGCCTCGACCTCGCTGAGATCAGTGGGAACGCTTCACAACAGGAAGGGATGCAGCCCGGATCCCCGTGCGAGATGATGCAATTGAGGAATCATGTTCTCGGCCGGAAGTGAAAATAGCGGCTCCCGCGCGCTGCCGACGGGATTCGCCACCTTGGCGGTAAGGTTCATTGTCTTCTGTTGTGGCGCTTGCAGTTTCGGGGCCAGCCTCACAGGCATTGTGCAAGACCAGACGAATGCTCGGATTTCCGGGGCGATCGCTCTGCTGCAGTCCGAAACGGACCCTCGCCAGGGGCAGGTCCGGCGGACCGACAATCGGGGACGATTTCAGTTCTTAAATCTCGCTGACGGCAGATACAAACTGGAACTCCACATGTTGGGCTTTGCGTCGAGATCGATCAGGTCAATCGACGTCCAGGGCGCGGAGCCGACGACGATGCCCGTCATCACGCTCGAGATCGGCCCGATTCCCCATTGCCCCACAGAGAGAGGACCTTTGTCCGTCGTCGATATTCGCCTCGTTCCTGTCGGGTTGCCTGGCGGAAGCCTGGCTGGGAGTGTTCAAGACACTCGCGGCGTTGCCGTTGCCGGCGTCCGGGTGTTGTTGATTTGCAACGAAAACACGAATTGCGCCGAGAGCCGGACGGACGATCAAGGTGAGTTTACCTTCACGGGCCTTGCGCCCGGGACGTACATTGTCAGGGTTGTCCATGCCGGCCACTATCCTGTGCTGGAGCGCGATCTGAAGGTGCGGCCAGACCTGGAATTGGTTTACCGTCCGATCCGAATTGACAAGTGTCGTAAAGGTAACTGCGATCCGGCGTTGCGGCCGAAGCCGCCGGCTTCTGGCTACTCTGTCATCTGTATTTGATCAAGCGGGAAAGAGGGAAATCCCGCTGCTACGAAGCCATCGCCAGACCGGCGCGAATCTCTTCGCTCACCGTCCAGACGTAGTTCTTCACCCCCGGCAAATCGGTTTCCGAGGCCGCTGCCAACGCCTGCTGGAGGTAGGCCATCGAACCGCCAAAATCGCACAGGGCGTGCGAGACGCGAGCCAACTCGCTGTACGTGTAGGCGAGTCCGGTCGCAAACTGCTCGCTCGAGTAGAGATCGCGCGCCTTGCCATACCATTCGGCCGCCTGGGCGTAGCGGCGCAGACGCCGCTCCAGGTCGCCCAGCGCCTGGAATGTGTTGGCTTGGCCCAACAGGTTCTGTTCCGCCTCGTACGCCTCGGCCGCGCTGAGATAGTAGGAACGCGCGATCCGGAACTGTTCTTGCTCTCCTTCCAGGTCGCCGAGGCTCTTGAGCGTATTCGCCTCCCCCAACCGGCCCTTGGATTGACGGTAGAGTTGAAGCGCCTGGCAGTAGCGTTGGTGCGCAATCTCGAGCCGGCCTTGCCGCCGGTCGATCTCGCCCAGGCACAGAAGCGCGTTGGCCTGGCCCAGGCTGTTGTAGAGACCCCGGTAGAGTTCCATGGCCTGCTCATAGTGGCCGTAGGCGGCGTCGAGATCGCCCGCGCGGCGGGCGACATCGCCCAACCCCCGGCGTACGTGCGCGGTGCCTAGCGGATCGTTGACCTGTTTGAGCTCGGAGATCGCCTCCTCGAAATGCGCGCGGGCGCCGGGCAGGTTCCCGCGCCGGAATTCCAGTTCGGCCAATCCCTGAACGGCCGCGGCCAGCCCCGAGCGATCGGCGTCACTACGGAAGAGTTCGAGAGCTTCCCGGTAGCTTTCTTCCGCTTCGGGGAACTTCCGCATCCTGCGGTCGACCTTGGCGAGGCCCAGCAGGGTCCGCGCCCGTTCGCTGCCGTTGCCGTTGCTCCTGGATACGGCCAGGCTGCGCACGTATTGCTGGTGAGCGTCGGCCAGGCGGCCTTCGCGGCGCTGCAGATCGGCCAGCGTTCTCAGACAACCGGCCAGCCGTTCCGTCTCGCGTTCCAACTCGAAGATCTCCGCCGCGCGGCACAAGTCCTGTTCAGCCCGGGGAGGATCGGTGTCTCGTTCGATCTCCGCCAGGCTCTGGCTGACGATTGCCACGCCCAGCCGGTTCTGCTCTCCCCGGTAAATCTCCAGTGCCTCTTCGTAGTGCGCCCGGGCCTGTTCCGACCGCTGGAGATCGCGTTCGGCGCCGGCCAGGGACAGCAGCAGGCGGGCGCGCCGGCGCGGCGGCAGGTCGCCATCGGCCAGGGACATCGCCTCGGCCAGAGCCTTTAGGGCATCCTCGACCAGTCCCTGCTTTCGCTCGAAGTTGCCCATGTCTTCGAGCAGATCCCGCATCAACGGCCCGGAATCGAGCGCACGCACCAGCACGACCGCCTGCTGGTAATAGGATCGGGCCTCCGCCACGTGCCCGGCGCGGGCTTCCAGCGCCGCCAACTGCCGCAGCGTGGAACTCAGCCGGGCGTTGTCCCGTTTTGCCATGTGCAGCGGGATCTGGCTCAACAGGTACGGCTCGGCCTCGGCGAGGGGAACCATCCGGCCTTCGATTTCAACTGAACTCGAATCCCCCGATTCGCCAGGCTCCTCCCATGCGTGCGCCGCGGACGACAGGCGCGTCCCCAGCCGTTCAAAGGCGCGCGCTAACGCGGACCGCTCATCGCCGTGGTCCGCGAGCACAGCGATGTCTTCACCGAAGGCGTACCGTGGTTGGTAAGGCAGCAGCACGTCGGTGAAATACCCGTGCAGCCGGCAATCCGCCAACCCGTGAATCTCTTTGAACTCCCGCTCGAAGCGAGGCTGGAATCCGCTGGCCGAGAATCGCCAGCGCTCCTGCTGCGCCGCCTCGATAAGATCGATGCGGCTCGGCACCGGGAAAATCGAAAGCGGCCGGTCCGGGCTGGTCGACTTGCGGTACTCCTGAGCGAATCGCGCGATCTCCAAGGCGCCATCCAGGCTTTGGCGCGTCGGGGCAAACAGCAGCGCGAGCTTGTCCGGCAACATCATCGAGCACATGCCGCTCATCTCGTTCACGCCCGCGGGCGATTCGATCAGGATATAGCGGTAGCGCTCGCGCCAGAAATCGAGCAGGGAAGGAATCAGCCAGGGAGCGTGGTCGTCCAGGCCGCGCCAATCGAAAGCCGTCACTTGCTGGTAGTAGGTCTCGCCGATCGTGCCCGCCTTCAGGAGCGAAAGGCCCGGGATATCGGTCTCGAGAACGAACCGTTGCGGGTCGATCGCCTGCAGCGCCGAGACCGGCAAAAGACCGGGCGTCTCTTCGACCACGCGGGACCCGTGGGTAAACAGGTCGAGCAGGCCCGGGGCCGCGTCCAGATCTTCGGGTGTGGGGAACTGCTGGCGGAACAGCGGCCGGAAAAAGTGATGAAGACCCGGCGCGTCCAGGTTCCAGTCGACGGCCAGGACGCCGCGACCGGCGGCCTCGCGCCTGGCGAGCAGGCATGCGACATTCGATACAGCACTCGACCGGCCCGCGCCGCCGGTGAATGAGTAAAAAGTGATGACTTCGCCGTACTCCAAGGACTGTCTCTCTGTCTAAGCCGAGTCCATTTTAAGGCAGGCGACGCCGTTGACTATACAGGGAATCACCTCATGATTCGTGCTTGGAAATACTGGGCCCGAACCCTCCATTTTGCGGGCAGCTTTCTAAGACCTCCCTTCTGGAATACAATCGCTACTTCGATGACTTCCCACTGGGTTCGACTGGCCGCGGTTCCCGCGATGGCCGTTCTTCTGCTCGCCCAACCGCCCGCCCAACCGCCCGACGCCAACTACGACGAGTCCAAAGTAGGGCCGTACGGGCTGCCCGATCCCCTCGTCTCGGCTTCGGGATTGCGCGTCAAGACTCCCGAGGACTGGAGTTACCGGCGCCGTCCGGAGATTCTCGAGTTGTTCCGCCGCGAGATGTACGGCCGCAGTCACGATTTGCCCAGAAAGGTCAGCCTCTCCCGCCACTTCATCGTGCGCAAAGTGCTGGGTGGAAAGGCCACCCGGAAGCAGATCACCCTGACGTTCGACGACAAGGTGTCGATGCACCTTCTCCTCTATCTTCCGATGGCGGCGACCGGCCCCGTGCCGCTGTTCGTGGGGTTGAACTTCAATGGCAATCACGCCGTCCACAAGGATCCGGGAATCTTCCTTTCCAAGGCCTGGATGCGTCCAGGCACTCCTGGCGTAGTGAACAATCGGGCGACCGAAGCGGCACGCGGCTCGGAGGCCGGCCGATGGGCGGTCGAGGAGATCATTGAACGCGGGTATGGCCTTGCGACGGCTTACTATGGCGATCTCGACCCGGACTTCGACGACGGCTTCCAGAACGGCGTTCAGCCCTTGTTCTATTCGCCGGGCCAGACCCGCCCCAAGCCGGATGAATGGGGCGCCATCGGGGCGTGGGCGTGGGGCCTCAGCCGCGCGTTGGACTACTTTGAGAAAGATCACGACATCGACTCGAGGCGGGTTGCCGTGATCGGACACTCACGGCTGGGAAAAGCGGCTCTGTGGGCGGCCGCCCAGGATACGCGCTTCGCCATGGCCATCTCCAACGACTCCGGGTGCGGCGGGGCGGCGCTGTCCAAGCGGATTTTCGGCGAGACGGTGGAGCACATCAATACACGCTTTCCTCACTGGTTCTGCGGGAATTTCCACAAGTACAATGGGCGCGAAGCCGATCTCCCATTCGATCAGCACATGCTGCTCGCGCTGATTGCGCCGCGGCCTCTCTACGTCGCGAGCGCCGCCGAGGACCTGTGGGCCGACCCCAAGGGCGAGTTCCTGGGCGCACGACACTCGAGCCCCGTCTACGAACTGCTCGGCTCCGATGGTCTGGGCGTTGTCGAGATGCCGGGCCTGCATCAACCGGTCATGACGACGATCGGCTATCACATCCGCGCCGGCAAGCACGACGTCACCAGCTACGACTGGGACCGCTATCTCGACTTCGCCGACCGGCACCTGAAGAGCCGCAAACGATGATTCATCTCTTCAGTTCTTCGACGATCTCGGCGGCGGCCTGTCGCGCTCTCTCAAGCTCGCCGGGCTCGAAGCTGATCGCGCCCACCCGCGCGTGGCCTCCGCCTCCATAGCGCTCGCAGATCGTCGCCAGGTTGTGCAATGGTTCGGCGGGCGCCCACGGGTTTGACCCAACCGAGATCTTGGTGCGGAGTGTCGACCGGCTGACCGACACCGTGTACACCGTTTCCGGAAACAGGTAGTACGGAATGAACTTGTTGTAGCCCTCGACTTCGTGTCCCGTCAGATCGAAGAAGAGGACTCCCCGGTCCAGAGTCGCACGATCGCGGATCAGGTCGATCGACCGGACGTGCCTCTCGTGGAGGGGCTGATAAAGATTCTGGATTTCGGGCTTCTCCATGATTTCCACCAGCGGTTGGTGGCGCATCCAGCCGATCACTCGTTGGACGATGTCTGAACCCTTCGTGGCTTCGATGACCAGCGTCAACTGCATCGCGGGTTCGCCCAGTTCGACGGCGGTCTTTGCGTCGGCATACTGCGCTCCGTCGATGATATTGGCCCATTTCACCAGGTCGGCCAGATCCGGAGCCTCGAATCCCCACTGGCGCCGGGCGACGGTCGCAATGAACAGGGTGCACGACTTGAAGCTGGGGTCGTAAAGCTTCCGGCCGCTCCTGTCGCGGCGGAAGTGTTCGGCGTCTTCGGCCGTCAGGAAGGCGCTCTGATGGTGGTCGAACCACCAGGTGACCTTCGGATGGCTGCAATACTTGAAGTCCACGATAGCGTTCTCATCGCCGTCGAACAGGTTTTCGTCGAAGGCTTGAGAGGCCTTGTGGGCCAGCCCGGTATAAGAGAATTCCGCGCCAGGATGGAAGACGCCCTCCTGGAACCGGGAGAAGAACGCTGCCGACGCCGCGCCGTCGAAACAGTGGTCGTGATAGAGAACGCGCACCCGCATGAAGCAAATTGACCGAAAGCCTACCACTGTGCCGCATTTGAGGAGATTTCGCAAGTTTCCCCTTCCGGCCCGGCGAGCCGGAGCCCTCATGTTACACTCGGGGTACACATGCTGCCGGATGTTTCGCGCGCCGTCCAACTGCAGGACCTGGACACCCAAGCCAACCGCCTGCGAAAGGAAATCGCCACGCTTCCCAAGCACGTCGCCGAGATCGAACAAAAGCTCGAATCACACCAACGCAAGCTCGACAACGACCGCGCCGCGGTTGCGGCCAACCAGAAGGAACGCAAGAAACTGGACGGTGACATCCAGGTCTTTCAGCAGAAGATGTCCAAACTGCGGGACCAGATGCTGCTGGCCAAGACCAACGAACAGTATCGGGCCTTCCAGAACGAAATTGAATACGGGGAAGCCGAGATCCGGAAGCTTGAAGACCGGATCCTGGAATTGATGGCGCTGTCCGAGCCTCTGGAAAAGAACGTCAGGGCGGCCGAAGGCGCGCTGAAGGGGGAAAAGGCGGAGGTCGAGAGAGAAAAACTGGAAGCGCACCGCAGGACGGACGAAGACAAGGCGGCCCTTGCCATCATCGAAGAAAAGAGGAAGGCGGCCGTGGCGGAGATGACCCCGCGTATCTATCAGCGGTACGAAGTGCTGAGAAAAAATCGAGCTGGGATCGCCGTGGCCGAGGTCGTCGACGGGCGCTGCACCGCTTGCCGGATCGTCCTCCGCCTGCAGTACGTCCAGGACCTGAAGGCGGACAAAGGCATCTTCGCCTGCGAGAGTTGCGGCAGGATTCTCTACCATAATCCGCCCGTCCCGGTCGAAGACCTTGCCAGCGAAGGCGCGTCAAAAACCGCATAGTCAGCCGGTTTCCGCCCCGGCAGCGCACACCCATGAGACGGCTGCTCCTGGTCCTGGTGGTCCTCGATCTTGGCGCGCAAGATTGGCCTCAGCTTCTCGGACCCAATCGGAATGGAGTGTCCGCCGAACCCGCCCCGCGGAGCATCGATCCGCGTCCCGTCTGGAAGGCCGGCGTGGGCGAAGGCTTCGCCCAACCGGTCGTGTCCGGGGGCAGATTGATTGTGTTCCACCGCAGGAATTCGCGCGAGATCGTGCAGGCGCTTGACGCATCGACTGGAAAGCCAGTCTGGACATTTGACTATCCGACCGGGTACCGGGACGATTTTGGATTTGACGAAGGACCGCGGGCGTCGCCAACCGTGTCCGGAGGCCGGGTGTTCACCTTCGGCGCGGAAGGCAAGCTGCACGCTCTCGATTTCGCAACAGGGAAGAAACTTTGGGCGGTCGATACCGCGGCGGTGTTCCGCGCACCCAAGGGATACTTCGGAGCGGCCGGGTCTCCCGCGGTTGAGGGCAACCGGGTTCTGTTGAACGTGGGCGCGCCGGACGCCGGTGTGGCCGCATTCGACGCGGCAACGGGCAAGACCCTCTGGAAGGCCACCTCGGATGAAGCCGGATACTCCTCCCCGGTGATCGCGACCATCGAAGGAGCCCGCCACGGATTGTTCTTCACTCGCAACGGACTGGTGGACGTGGACCCGGCCATCGGCAAAGTGCGATTTCAATTTCGCTGGCGCTCGCGATCGCAGGCATCCGTGAATGCCGCGCTCCCGCTGGCGATCAACGACCTGGTGTTCCTGAGCGCGAGCTACGGCACCGGTGCGGCGCTGCTCCGCGTCGGCAACACAGGAGACCCGAAGACGCTGTGGTCTTCCGACGACGCAATGTCGAGCCACTACGCGACGCCGGTTCATCACAACGGATTCCTCTACGGCTATCACGGCCGGCAGGAGATGGGGCCGAGTCTCCGCTGCATCGAACTGCGGACGGGAAAGGTAAAGTGGGATGTCGATCAGTTCCGCGCGGGAAGCCTGCTGTTGGCCGGGTCGACGCTCATCGTGCAGCGGGAGAACGGAGAGCTGATTCTCGCTCCGGCGACTCCCGAGGGCTTCAAGCCGGCGGCGAAAGCCCAGGTCCTCTCGGGCGTCGTCCGCGCATTCCCGGCTTATTCGAACGGACTCTACTACGCCCGGAATGAAACCGCGCTGGTCTGCCTGCGCCTGCGCCAGTAGCCGTGTCTCTAGCCGCGTGGACGAAGCCTTTATAATGGGTGTTCTTCATGGAGCAACCGAAACCTCTTCCCACCGGTGTCCTCATTCATATCAGCCAGCAGCTTGGCATCGGACTGAAGAGCCTGGTGGCGACCACCGAACTGCTGGACGGCGGCGCCACGGTCCCGTTTGTCGCGCGCTACCGGAAGGAAGCAACGGGCAACCTCGATGAAGTCCAGATCCAGAATGTCCTGACGAAACTCGAATACCATCGCGAGATGGAAGACCGCCGCGAAACGGTGCTGTCCACAATTCGGGAGCAGGGAAAACTGACGCCGGAGTTGGAGTCCAGGATTCAGGCGGTGCTCGAGAAGAATGAACTCGAAGACCTGTACCTCCCCTACAAGCCGAAGCGTCGGACGAAGGCCTCGATCGCGCGAGAAAAGGGCCTGGAGCCTCTGGCGCAGTTTATCTGGGATCAACAACCGGGAGCGATGCCGCTCGATCAGTACGCCGCAACCTTTCTGCCCGACGCTGCGGAGGCGCTGGAAGGCGCCCGCCATATCATCGCCGAGTGGATCAGCGAGAACGGCGACTTCCGTAAGACGCTGCGATCGATGATGCTGTCGGAGGGGATTGTCGTCAGCAAGGCGATTGAAGGCGCCCAGGATCCGGAAGGCAAATTCCAGATGTACGCGAACTTCAGCGAACCGGCGGCGAAGATCCCCTCACACCGCATGCTGGCGATCCGGCGAGGCGCCAAAGAAGAGATTCTGCAGTTTGAAATCGAACTGTCGCCCGAAAAACCGCTCGTTTACCTGAAGAACCGGGTGATTCGCGAGCAGGGCGAGTGCGCCAGGCACCTGGAAACGGCGGTCGAGGATGCCTGGGATCGACTGCTGAATCCCTCCATCCAGACCGAAGTCCGGCTGGAGTTGAAGGACCGTTCGGACGAAGAAGCGATCCGCGTGTTCCGCGAGAATCTTCAAAACCTCCTGCTTGCGCCCCCCGCGGGGTCGCTGCGGGTGTTGGGCGTCGACCCCGGTCTGCGGACAGGCTGCAAGATCGTCGTCGTCGATTCGACTGGAAAGCTGTTGGAACATTCCGTAATCTACCCGCTGGAGCCTCGGAACGATCTTGCCGGCGCGGTGAAATCGCTGAGCGCGCTGATTCAAAAGCACGACGTACAGGCGATCGCGATCGGCAACGGAACCGGGTCGCGCGAGGTGGCGGGATTCGTGCGGGATTTCCTGCGGCAATCGGGGCAAAGGCGCGTGTTCAGTGTCGTGATCAGCGAAGCGGGGGCGTCGGTGTACTCGGCGTCCGACACCGCGCGGCAGGAGTTCCCCGACTTGGACCTGACCGTGCGAGGCGCCATCTCGATCGCACGGCGTTTGCAGGATCCGCTGGCCGAACTCGTCAAGATCGATCCGAAATCCATCGGAGTCGGTCAGTATCAGCACGATGTCGACCAGAAGAAGCTCAAAACCGGCCTCGAACGCACCGTCGAGTCGTGCGTCAACCGCGTGGGCGTGGATTTGAACACAGCTTCGTTCTCGCTGCTCAAGTACGTCGCCGGCATCAGCGAGCGCACCGCGCTGAAGATCGTCGAGTTCCGCAATGAACGCGGCGCCTTCCGGTCGCGGATGCAGTTGACCGCGGTGCCGGGGGTCGGGCCCAAGACCTTCGAACAGGCGGCAGGATTTCTCCGGATCCGGGGCGGGGAACATCCCCTCGACATGACCGCCGTGCATCCCGAATCGTATCCGGTCGTGGAAAGGATCGCCGGCTCGCTCAAGGTGTCCATCCGTGAGTTGGTCTCCAAGCCGGACCTGATCTCGAGACTCCAGGCGGAGCAAATTCGTGGCGAGGGTGTAGGCGAATATACACTGAAGGACATCCTGGAGGAGTTGAAGCGGCCGGGGCTCGATCCTCGGGATCAATTCGTTGCCCCCGAGTGGCGTGACGATGTCAGGGACATTGCGGACCTGACTACGGGTATGATCTTGGAGGGCGCCGTGACGAACGTGACGAACTTCGGGGCCTTTGTCGATATCGGAGTCCATCACGATGGGTTGGTCCACATCAGCGAGCTATCCGCGCGCTATGTCAAAGATCCGCATGAAGTGGTGAAGGCGGGGCAGATCGTCCGGGTCAAAGTGCTCTCAGCCGATACGAAGAGCAAGCGGATTGCGTTGTCGATCAAGGCTCTGGAGGAGACCGCGGCTCCTCCGGCGCAGAAGCGGGAAGCCCCGAAGGAAGCTTCGCGGCCGAGCCTCGATCAGCAATTGGCCTCGCTGAGCACCCGTTTCAGGACGCGTTGATGACGAAAGAGGGACGAGGAGTGCGGGTATTCGGGCGTGTTGGGATCGGTCTGATGCTCACGATTCTGTTTCCTACTGCGTGTCACCGGCCGCCGGCCGCGAATCAGAAGAAGAAAGAGAGCTCCGGCCCTGTGTCTGTCCAGGTGGCCCGCGTCGCCGTGCGGCAGATTCAGCGCGAGGTGGAGTCGGTCGGAACGCTGTTTCCTTTCGAGGAAGTGACGATCAGCTCCGAAATCGACGGCAGGGTGGACCGCGTGACGGCGGATATGGGAGATCGCGTCACACCCGACCAGGTCCTGGTTCACGTTTCGGAGGAGGAGGAACGCTACAAGCTCGCCGAAGATGAAGCGCAGTTGCGGCAATCGCTGGAGAAACTCGGGCTTCGTAGCGAGAACGAGAAGATCAAGGACATCAATCAGGCGCCGGAAGTAAGACGCGCACGTGCCGAGCTGTTCGATGCCGAGCAGCGGTACAAGAGGATGCGCAACCTGGTCGACCAGGGCATCGGGACGCGGCAGGATCTGGACGAAGCGCAGTCCAAGTTCCAATCCGCCCAGGCCGCGATCGAGTCCGCCCAGCATCAGGCCCGCAATCTCATTCAGGAAGTCGAACGCTATCGGGCGGCGCTCCAGTTGCAGCGCAAGAAACTCCGGGATACCTCGGTGCGCGCTCCGTTCGCCGCGCACGTCAAGGAACGCCTGGTCAACGTCGGTCAGTTCGTGCGGATGAACACCCCCCTGTTCGTGCTGGTGAAGACAGACCCGGTGCGGCTGCGGCTGGAGATTCCGGAGCGCATGGCCCCATGGATTACCAACGGGCAGAATACGGACGTCACGCTGGAGGCGTATCCGGAGCGCAGGTTTCAGGGGAAAGTCTGGCGAATCTCGCCGACGGTGGATCAGGCCAAGCGCACGTTCATCGTCGAAGCGCTGATCGACAATCGGGAGAACCTGTTAAAGCCCGGTTCGTACGCACGCGGCCGCATCAAAAGCAATAAGGTGGACTCCACCAAACTGATACCGGCGTCGGCGATCCTTTATGTGTTCGGCGCCAACAAGGTATTCGTCGTGGACAACGGCGTGATCAAAGCGCAGGAAGTGAAGACCGGCGACCGGTTCGGCAACGATGTGGAGATCGTCGAAGGCCTGACCGCGGCCGACACGATCGCCACCACGCAGTTGACGAGGCTCGACAGCGGGGTCAAGGTGACGATCGCCCGAAACTAGCGCCGTTCTTGTGGGGCGGTACCCTACTTGCGCAGCCCCAGTTTGCGCACCATGGGACGCCCCAGCGAGTTCCAGGCAGCCGTCAGTTCCGGAAGCCGCAATTGCCGGGCGACGGCATAGAAAACAGCCACGCCCGCCGGCGCGCTGACCAGAACATCCACCAGACGCGCCGACCGGGTGGTCCCGAGCGCGGACGTAATGCCATGGCTCGAGACCCAGCACACGATCCCCATCGCCGCCGACGCGCTTCCGATCTTGAGACAACTCGATAGCAGGGCGCGTCCGTAGATTCCGCCGATCGGCTTCCGTATGCGCCACAGAAGAACGAAAAAGTTGAACAGCGCCACAATCGAGGTGGAGAGCGCCAGACCGCCATGCCCCACACGAAGCACTCGCACCATCACCCAGGCGGCTGCGAGATTGATGCCAATCGACAGCAGGCTGACAACCATCGGCGTGCGCGAGTCATTGAGCGCGTAGAACGCGGGTGCCAGGACCTTGACCGCCGAGTATCCGGCCAGGCCAAGCGCGTAGCAGGTTAACGCGATCGAGGTCTGTTGCGTGTCGAACGCCGTCAGCGCACCCCCTTCATAGACAAGACCGATGATGCTCTCGCCCAGGATGGCAAGCCCCACCGACGAGGGCACCGTGAGCAGGAAGACCATTCCAAGCGAACGGCCGAGCATATCCCGGAAACCGGCATAGTCCTTCAGGGCGGCGCTGCGCGAGATCGCCGGCAGGGTCGCCGAGGCGATGGCGACGCCAAAGACGCCAAGCGGCAATTGCATGAACCGGAAGGCGTAGCCTAGCCAACTCACGGGCCCGTTGATCACTTGCCCGGCGGCGTTGGTAATCCCGGCGGCATAGTGGGTATTCACCATCACGTTGATTTGCACGGCGGCGCTGCCGAGAATGGCGGGGCCCATCAGAACGAGGATCTGCCGCAGCCCGGGATGGCTGAAATCGATCGCCGGACGGTAGTGGAATCCGCTGCGAATCAGCGACGGAACCTGGCACAGGAACTGAAGCGCGCCCCCGACGACGATTCCGAAGGCCATCCCATAAATGGGCGGCAGGCCCCACGCGGGCGCGACCCAGAATACGCCGGCCATACCCACAATCAGCGATCCGACGTTGAAGAACGTCGAGGCCAGTGCCGGAATTCCGAACTGCCGGTTGGCGTTCAGCACGCCCATCGCCTGAGCCGCAAGGGCCACCAGCAGCAGGAACGGAAACATGACGCGAGTCAACCCGACCGCCAGTTCGTACTTGCCGGGAATATGGCGGAAGCCGCCGGCCAGCAGATCCACGAGTTGCGGCGACCCGAGCATGCCCAACGCGGTCAGGAGGCCGACAACCAGGACCAGCGCGGTCGCCACCAGGTTCGATAGATGCGCGGCCTCGCGTTTGCCATGCTCCGCGAGGTAGCGGGTAAACGTGGGGACAAAGGCCGACGAGAGAGCGCCTTCGGCGAACAGGTCGCGCGTCAGATTGGGAATGCGGAAGCCGAGGTCAAAGGCGTCCTTGGCAATGCCCGCGCCAAACAACCGGGCCATGACGATCTCGCGCGCCAGACCCGTGAGCCGGCTGAGCATGACGGCGGCCGAGACGATGCCTGCGGAGCGTACGACGTCCTGGTGGTCCCCACCCTCGTTGGCCGGGGGAGTCATTGGATGCGGCGGACTTCCACCCTCGCTCGCATCTCGCGCGTTCGCTCGATCGAGGCGAAGCTGACCCCGGGCAATAAGGCGGACGCAGAGCCCGCGGCAACGCCCCAGCGCAGAGCCTCTTCGGCGTTTTCGCCGCGGGCGAGGGCCCATACATAGGCCGCGGCCAGCGCGTCGCCCGCGCCGATCGGACACACCGCGTCGATGGCCGGAGGAACGCCTTCGAGCACGCCCTCGGGGCCTGCCAGCAGCGCGCCTCGGCTGCCAAGAGACAGCAAGACGAACTCCGCGCCCATGGCTCGCAGCGATTCCGCGGCCTCCACCGAGTGGCTGCGCGTCAGCAGAACGGTGCCGAGTAACTGCTCGGCCTCCTGCTCGTTGGGGCAGGCCACCGTCGGCCCCGCTTCCATGCCGCGCCGCAGCGCGTCGCCGTCGGCGTCCAGCAGGACCCGGACGTTCGCCTGCCGCGCCGAGCGAACCAGCCTCGCATAGAATTCGGCGGGGACTCCCGGCGGCAGGCTGCCACAGAGCATTAGCCACATCGCGCCGCCGAGTCTTGCCTCCACCCGACGCTCGAACTGCTCCATCTCATCGGCATGGATCAATGGCCCCACCTCGTTCAGTTTGATCGTCAGTCCTTGTTTGTCGGAGATCGACAGGTTGACGCGAATCGGGTTCCGGATCGGGATCAGGTCTACCGGAAATCCGGCTTGTCGGATGAACGCTTCCAACCGCGTCCCGGTCTCGCCTCCGCAGGCGAGGATCGCGACCGTGTCTCCGCCGAATTTGTGGATCACCTGCGAAGCATTAAAGCCACGGCCTCCGGCCGACTCGTGCGCGGACAGGATGTACCCCCGATCCTCAAAAACCAGCCTGTCGGCGGTGACATTGCGGTCGATCGCCGGGTTGATCGTGACGGTAAGAATCATCGGGCGGGGAGCGTCTCGCTCCATTGTAAGCGAAGGCGCGCGTGCTACGCTGAACGCTTGCCTCGCTCCGATTTCCGCGCCTATCTGGCGTTGGTTTCCGTGTGTGTTGTCTGGGGAACCACCTACCTGGCGATTCGGATCGCCCTTGAAAGCATCCCTCCTTTCTGGCTGGTGTCGAGCCGGTTTCTGATCTCCGGAAGCCTCATGTGCGCGTTTCTGTGGTGGCGAGGAGATCGCTTTCCGCGGGGGCGCGACGCCTGGATGACCGCTCTCTATGGGGTGCTGATTCTGGGAATCGGGAACGGCGCGCTGACGCTCTCGGAGACCTACATTGCCAGCGGCCTGGCGGGCCTCTTCATCACCCTGTCGCCTTTTTGGATGATCTCGATTGAGGCGATGTTGCCGGGCGGGGAAAAGATCCACGTGCCCACGTTATTGGGCATGATGGTAGGCCTGTCGGGCACGGTATTTCTGGTGTCGCGCGGGTTGACCAACAACGCCTTCGGCTCGAACGTCGTCAGAGGTTTCTTTGTGCTGCAACTGGGAATGGTCTGCTGGTCTTTTGGCTCCATCGCACAACGCCGTCTGAAGCTGCGCTGCAGCCCCATCGCGGCGGGGGCGCTCCATCAGATGGCGGCGGGAATTGCGTTCCTGCCGGTCGCCTTTCTCACTCCCTCCGAGCCCATCCGTTGGACGGCCCACGGCGTGGGCGCGCTCGTTTACCTGGTGGTGTTCGGCTCGATCCTCGGGTACACCTCATACGCCTATGCGCTCAGCCATCTGCCGGTGGCCGTGGTCTCCATTCACAACTATGTGAACTGCGCGGTCGGCGTGTTCCTCGGATGGCTGGTGTATCGCGAACCGTTTGGGATGCGGGAAGTGGCCGCGATGCTGGTGATCTTCGGCGGCGTGGGAATCGTCAAGAAGACATCTTCCTGACGGCGCTATTTTCGTAGCGCGCGCGCAAAGGGACTTCAGTCCCAACACTGTTCACTGATTCCGAGGCCCGACCGCAAGGGAGGGCTTTCCCCCATGTACCGGCTGTCACCTGGTGGATACCGGTTCATTATAGTGAACAGCATTGACGTCAGTCCCCGTTCAGCGTTTGTCGAGAACCTTCGCTCCCAACGCCCCGCCCGCCGTGCAGAACGCCGTAACCATCATGAACAGGAACGCGAACGAAGTGACAAACACCATCGCCATGCCCCCCGGAGTCTCCAGCATCTGGATGGCCTCCGCCATCTTCGGATCGCCGGCGGGCATCTGCTGGAGTTGCTCGCGATACATCTGGGCAAGCTGGCCTTCGGACAGAGCGGCGGAAACCGAAAACAACACCGTCAGGAGGACGAAACTTAGAACGCCGGTGAGCCAACCCATGCGCGCGCCGGCCCGCACGGTGAGGGTCTGCCGGCTTCGGCGCGCGAACAGCCAGGTTCCCAGAAAGCCGGCGCCCACCAGCCAGATCACAAAGCCAAAGCGGATCAGGAGAAACAGCAGGGTACCCAGGCTCGCGGCCAGCAGGGCCGCGCGAACGGCAATCGGATTGTGAAAGTTCGGGCCGGCGGCGACGATTTCGACAGGCGCCTCCACCGGCGTTTCGACCGGCGCGACCACGATTCGTTCGGCCGCCTCGCGCGCCAGGTCCGCCTCCCGCTGCGGCTTCCCGCAACGGTGACAGAACCGGGCATCGGGTGGAAGCTCCGCACTACAACTGCAATACTCTGGCATACGGCAGTTCTCAGTGTGACGCATGGCCTCCGGCTGAGGCAACTAACGATCGCCAGGTTGCAATCTCTCGACAGAGTGCGTCATACTTTGTTCACCGGCAAAAACCTCAAGGGGGTTGGAACAATCTATGTCAAGAATCTGCAGAATCGCAGCGATCCTGCTGCTCGGCTATCTCTCCGCTCAGGCCCAGGACAGCTCCGGCTCCATCACGGGCACCGTCAAGGATCCGTCCGGCGCCGTGATCGGCGACGCGAAAGTGCGTGTGAACAACCCGGATACCGGCTTCGCGCGCGAAGGCCGCACGAACGAGAGTGGCTTGTACCGGTTTGCCTTCCTGCCAATTGGCTCTTCCTACACCGTCCGGGTCGAGAAAGAAGGCTTCAAGTCTCAGACACAGACGAAGATCCAAATCGAGATCCTTCAGGTACGAACCGTCGACTTCTCGCTCGAAGTCGGCCAGGTCAGTGATTCGGTGACCGTCGAAACGTCGGCGCCCCAGCTGGAGAGCGAGACCTCCTCGGCGGGCGAAACCATCAAGCAGGAGCAGGTCTTGAACCTGCCCCTCGGCGCACGGTCCTACATGCAGCTCGCGTTCCTGACGCCGATGGCGATTCCGGCATCGAACGACTTCCGCTCGACCGAGATCAACCGCGAGAGCCCAATGCCGTCCGCCGCTGGGCAAAGGCCGGAGCAGAACAACTACCAGATGGACGGAATCGACAATCGGGAGAGCGGCCGCAATGGCCTGGCGCTGAATACGTCGATCGAGGCCATCAGCGAGTTTCGCGTCCAGACCGGTCTGGCGCCCGCGGAGTTTGGCCGCGGTGGCGGCGTGATCATCAATGTCGTCACCCGCAGCGGCGCGAACACGCTGCATGGCTCTCTCTACGAGTTCCTGCGCAACAATAAGATGGACTCGCGACCTTACTTTTCCAGCCAGAAAGCGCCGCTAAAGCGGAATCAGTTCGGTGGATCGCTGGGCGGTCCGGTCAAGAAGGACAAACTGCTGTTCTTCGGCAACTACGAAGGGTTCCGTGAAGCCTCGACAGGCAATCCTCCCGTGGGCCGCGTGTTCACCGCGAATGAGCGGAACGGTATCTTCACCGATCCGATTCTCGATCCGTTCGCCAATAACGCCCCCTTCGCCAACAACACCGTGCCGCAGAACCGGATCGACCCGATCTCGCGCAGAATCCTCGAACTGCATCCTCTGCCGAACAACCCCAGCGACCCGGCGCGCAATTTCATCTTCAACGATGTGCCCTCCGGGCGGATCAATCGGGATTACGCCGTCGGTCGAATGGACTACAACCTGAATTCGAACAACACGATTTTCGGGCGATATCTGTTCAACCAGGAGAAGCTGCGGACTTCGCCTACGCTGCCCGCCCCGGCCAATTCCGGCGGCCGGGACTTTATCCTGAAGGCCCAGACCGTCAGCCTCCACTACAATCGGGTCTTCACCCCGACCCTGGTCAACAACTTTACCGTGGGCTACACGCGATATCGCAACCGTCTCGGCACGCTCAACTCGTTTGTGAGGGACTTCGTGACGCCTTCCGGCATCACCAATACCCTTTCCGCCGTCGACCCGCTGTTCTGGGCGGTGCCGGCGATTACCGTACCCGGTTATCTCACCACCAACGAGATTACCGGCAACTATCGCACGATGAACACGTACCAGATCCAGGAGAGCTTGCTGTGGCAGAAGGGACGCCACAACATCAAGATCGGCGGCGATACCCGGATGATCAAGACCTACATGTTCTACACGGGCGGCAACGGTGGGACGGCGTTCGGCAACTACTACACGAACCAGGGCCGCACGCTACTGGCCTCCGGGGTGGCGGATTTTCTGTTGGGTTACGCGTCCCAGGCCAATAAGACAGCCCGCGCCACCCAGTGGAACTCTACCATCAAATACGTCGGTGCGTTTATCCAGGACGACTGGAAGGTCACTTCGAAGCTGACGTTGAACCTCGGCTTCCGGTACGAAGTCGAAAGCGCTCTCAAGCAGATCGATAATGGGGGTCTGGGATGGCACGTGCAGGACCGCGTGATGCTGGTCTCGAAGTTGGCCACCAATCTGCCGGCCATCCAGGACTTCTACAAGACGATCCGGCCGGAAATCGGGCTTCGCATCGTCGACAACCGAGCGCCATATAACGCCGACACCAATAACCTCCAACCGCGCTTCGGATTTGCCTACAGCTTGGCAAAGAACACGGTATTGCGGGGCGGATACGCGATCTTCTTCGATTCGCCGCAAATTCAGTCGTTGGCCTCGACCAACGACTTCGCGCCGAATACGTTGCGGCCCATCTGGACCGCCGCCCCGGCGCCGGGGCTGCCCACGTTCGGTTATAACCCGGAAGGGGCGACCTCGGCCGAGCGGGCCTTGCTGACCGCTCCCCTGACGATCTTTCCGTTCATCTCACGCAATTTCCCCTATGCGAAGATCCAACAGTGGAACCTGACCATCCAGCAGCAGTTGACCAAGTCTCTCGTGTTTGAAGTGCAATACCATGGTGCGAGGGGTGTGAGCCTCCTGGGATTCGACAACATCAACTTCCGAGCGCCCGGGCCGGGCAACGTCCAACAGTTGCTGCCCATGCCATACTTCGCTCGCATTCAGAACGAGGATATGTGGGGCATGTCGAAGTTCCATGGTCTGGGCTGGAAACTGGAACAGCGGCCGTGGCATGGGTTGACCTACCTGGCCTCGTTCACCTATTCCAAGTCCATCGACAACTCATCGACCTTCAACCAAGGGCCGCAGTGGGTTGACCCGTTCGATCGCAACACCGGATTCGGCCCATCGGATTTCAACGTTCCCTTGCGCTACACCACCGCGTTCGAGTATGCACTGCCGGTCGGCAAGGGGAAGAAGTTCGAGTTCAACGGGGCGGCCGACAAAGTTCTGGGCGGTTGGGGCATTCGCGGCATCGCGCAATTCATGAGCGGACTGCCGACCAACCCCGGCATGGCCTTGTCGCGGACGGGAATCTGCGCGACGTCATGTTCGGCGCGCCCGGACCGCGTCGGCAACGGCAACCTGCCCAGCGGCGAGCGGACGATCCAGCGCTGGTTCGACGTCAGTGCCTTCCGGTTGCTGGCCGCGGGCGGGGCGGACCGCCGGGTCGGCAATGCCGGCCGCAACATACTGCGCCAGCCTGGCGTCAATCAATGGGATCTGCAGATTTACAAAGACACCAAGCTCTTTGAAACTCACTCGCTGGAATTCCGTTGGGAAATGCTGAACGCCTTTAACCACACTCAATGGGGCGGGGCCAACGCCAATGCTGAGACGCCGACGCAATTCGGAATCATCACCAGCACGCGGCCTCCGCGCATCATGCAGTTGGTTTTGCGCTACTCGTTCTAACCGCGAAGAGCAGGGGGACCAAAGTCCCTCTGCACACTGAAGTGTGCGCCACATCAGAAGGCCCGGCATCTCGCCGGGCCTTTTGCATTCTTCACGCTGTCCCCGCTGAGACCCGAGCCTCGTGGCGCACGCTTCAGCGTGCAAAGGGACTTTAGTCCCCCGCTTGCCAAGCTCGCGACCCCCAAACTGAGCCGCGACCCCCAAACTGAGCCGCGACCGTAAGGGAGCGGTGGCGGTGTTCAATCGACCCTTCGAATCGTCCCCGATTTCACGGAGCTTCCCGCGCCGCGCACCCTGTTGCCGCGCGCGATTTCCTGGTATCCTCCCGGTCGAATGCCGATGACTTCACGACTGGCGATCCTCCTTCTCGCCGCGCACATGGGACTCGCCGCCGGCGCGGAGTTCCGCGGCAAGTATTACAGCGGTACGGGCGACGCCGGCTACCTCGAGTTGCTCGACATCTCTCGCCGGATGTTCGAGCCCGATCCGGAGTTTCAGAACATCACCATGCTGTATGAGCCCATCTGGAATGGGTTCGTCGAAGGGCCGACCTGGGGCGCGTGGTGGATTCAAAACAGCTATGGCACCACCTACGCCGCCTTGCCCTTTTATCGCGAGCCCTACCTGACGTTCCTGCGCAATGCCCACGACCTGTGGTTCGGCAAGATGGGCGACGGAAAGCGCCGGGGACGCGGGGACCAGATTGCGCCCGACGGATCGCTGTGCGACGCGGCCAATCACGAGTGGATCGTCTACAAGCAGGGCGACGGCCGGGTGGCGATTCACGACTGGGGCTTCGAGTTCGCGGCCGCCGGCCTCCTGATGCAGTCCGAGGCCCTCCTGATCGGCCGCGACGCCGGCGAAATCGCCCGCTATCTGCCCAAACTCGAGCGGGTCGCCAGCTTCATCGAAAGCCGCCGCGACCCGAAGAACGATCTGTTCCGTGTCGGCCCGGCGGCCAATCTGCTGGCTCCCAGCTACGCAGGCCAGCGCCTGGCTGACGGCAGCCATGGGCCCGCCTTTCTGGCCGGATTGTCGGTCACGTATATCGCGGCGCTCGACCGGTTGATCGAGGTCGCCCGCCTGGCCGGGGCCGAGGACAAAGCAAAGCTGCATGCCGGGCGGAGGGACTCGGCACGCAAGGGTCTTTCCGCGCTGGCCACGCCCGAGGGGTACTTCATCCGTTCGCTCGATCCCGATGGAACCCGGCACGGCGTCTTTGGCGCGGAAAAGCATGGATACTTCGAAGCGTCGCCGAATCACGATGCGATTGCCTTCCGCGTCGTCGACGATGCGCAGGCAAGGCGCATCTACGACCGCATCGCCTCGATTCCGGGACTGCGTCCGCACGGGCTGATCATCGCCAATTACCCTTCCTATGACGATCTCTACACCGAGCCCAAGGGACTCTGGCGGTTCGGCCACTGGGTGAACGGAGGGCACTGGTCGACGTGCGAAGCGCGAATGATTCTCGCCTACTATCGGCTGGGCGCGTATGAGGACGCCCGGCGGTCGATGCGCAAGATGCTCGAGTTCGCGCGCCAGTTCCGCATGGACAATCCCCTGACCGAATTTGGCGGCGCGGTGTACCAGCCGAAACTGCCGGTCAACATCACCTATGACGCCTTCGGTCCGGCCGCGGCGATGGTGCGGGGGCTCTTCGAATACCGCTACACGTCGGACTCGCTCACCCTGGCGCCGCACATTCCGCCGTCGATCGGCGAACTGCGGCAGCGGTTCCCTATCCGCTTCGGCACGAAGCGGATCTATCTCGCGGCCAGCGGCAGCGGCGAGGTCACGTCGGTCACCGTGAACGAAAAGCCGTGGCGGCGGTTCGACAGGAGCACCGTCACGCTCCCCTATCGCGACCTGTCCGGCGTCGCGAACGTGTCCCTCGGTTTGGGAGGCGCGAAGCCCCAAACAGGGAAGGTGGAAGAGGCCTCCAACGACGTGCCGGAACTGACGCCGGGACTGCCCGAGGACCTGGATTGGAAGGCCGGCAAGGCAAGGAAGTTTCTCGATGCTCTGGTGCGGCAGGGGCTGGGCTCCGGCTACGAGGCGGCGCATGCGAGGGTTTTCCTGCAATCGGTGCGCAGCTATCAGGACCGGATGCGGCTTCAGGCGGAAGGCAAACTCGAGCGGCTTCCGAAGGCATCGCAGAAAGCGGCGGATCGGTTGTATGTGGACTCGGCCCAAAAGCTGTTTACCGGTCTGGACATGGCCGTTGCGCCGCGGGGCGTTTCGGCCAAAGCGCAAGACTGGTGGCGGGCCGCAATGGACGGGCGCTGAGCCCCCGCTGTGGGGCGGCCATTCAGGCCGCGGCGCGCTTTAGCGCGCCCATCCGGGTGTTCCGTGGCGTCTGGTCCGTAGCGCCGGTCTCCGACCGGCCTTACGGATCGAAGATCCGCCCCCGAGTGTGGCTCCTTTTCGTCGACAAAATCGCTCGGGAAGTCTGAGCCGGGACTGATTCATCTGGTCAGGGGCAAACCCGTCTGCGGAACCAGGTCCCGCTCCAGCATCCGCTCGACCTGTGCGATCTTCTTGCGCACGGCCGCCGCCGACCAGATGCCGCCTCGCGCCACTCCGGTCTGTTCGTTCCTGCCGCTGTTGGCGTAGCCGATCCGGGAGTCGGCACACACCACCGGCAGGGCCGAGCGTGCATTGTCTAGCTCAGAGCGGGCGACCTGCTCCATCTGTCGAAACAAGTGCTTCCGCGCCGTGGCCTCGCCAGTTCCGGAAAGCTGTTCGCGCAGGGAATAGAAGCGGGCGATGTTCCCGGCGGAGCGCATGCATGCGGCGAGCGCCCGGGCAATCCCTAACTCCCGATCCACGTTGCGCCGCAGTTCGGCCGGCGTTTGGGAACGGGCCTGCTCCAGTTGTTCCACCCCGGCCGCCCAGCGGGTATGCATCTTCTCCAATTGCGCGATGGCCAGAGCCGGCCCCCAAGGTCTCGTCCACGTGAGATCGTTCTTGAACTGACGGCCGGCGCCGTGCGCGGGACGGTAATCCGGGTCGAAGAACAGAGGATGCGCCGGTCCGGTTTGAAGAACGCCCATCGCCATCGCACCGGAGAAGGGATACTCGCGGATCGCCTCGCTGAAGAGGCGCCAGGCGCGCACGGCGAATGGGGCGGCAACGTCGCCGAAGTCTCGCGCGGCGAGGCGGCCCAGCGCGGTTTCGGCATCCTGGGATGGATCCCAGAGATTCCAATAGAAGATGTCGGCGGCCAGAGATGGCGTGAAGCCGTAGTGCATCCAGTTGGCGAACACCGCCGTCACGCCTGGCGCCTCACGAATGCGGCGGAAGCGTTCCGCCCACTGGAAAAACACCGGAATGTACGGTGTCTGGACGAATTCCAGAGCGATCGCATGCTCCGCTTTGGCCCAGAATCCGAGCCCATGCTGTCGGGCGGAATCTGCCTGGCGCACGAACCGCTCCGAGGGGCCGGCGATGCTGATGGGATAGTCGTATGCGGGAATCGTGATGCCGCCAAAGGTGATCGCGCCCTCCTTGGCGAACTCCGTCATCAGGATCATGCCACGCGGAAGACGCTCGATCAGCCGGGATTGCGTGGTGTCGTCTTTCGACCACGTGTTCGACGCGCTGTAGGGCCAGAGCGCGACCTGTGCTCGTGGATTTCCGGTGCGCGCTCCTTCAAACAGGGCGGTGCTGAGTTCGGCGATCGTCTCCTGCGGAGAGCGGAGGGAACAGCGGGGACAGGTGTTCTTCCGCGTATAGCAATGCATGAAGCCTTCCCCGCCGGCGATGAACGAGAAGCCGGTCAGGCCGGGAACGCTCGCCATCAGGTTGCGCGCGGCGGCACGCAGATGGTCCTGCACGCGAGGGACGCCGGAACAGAGAATGTTGACGCCGCCGTAGGCCGGCAGCGCGCTTCCGCGCACCTCCGGGTGACGCGCGTAGAACTCTTCGGGCAGAGGCCGGCTAGCGAGGTACAGATGAACGTCGATGCCGTACCGGCGGCAGCGGGTGATCAGGTCGCGCAAACGCGCCTGACGCCGGCCGGCGCCGTGGTCGAGTTCGGGATAGACGTCGGAGTGCGCCACTTCATCCAGATCGCCCCACACCCAGATGGCGTTGAATCCCGCACGCGAGATGCGAGCAAGCAAGCCGTCGCTGTACGGGTCGACGGGGCTGTCGAGTTCGCTCTTCGAATAGAACGGCGCGGAGGTGATCCGGGGCGAGTGAACGGGCGCGAGACGGATTTCCCCGGCTTCAAGATAGGGAGCGCGGCGCAGGCGCAGGAGGGCTTCCACATGATGGAGTCCCCGCATCGCTCCGCGTTCGTCGTAGCCGCAGATCTCGATCCGATCGCTCGCAGCCTTGATGTGGAACGCCTCGGACCTTCGCTCCGGAGCACCACAACCGGCCGCGGCGTAGATTGCGGCCCCCATTTCCCCGGTCCGAAGGCCGAGGTTGGAGGCAAGGAACTCACGCATCTCCCGTGCGGCAATGTCGAGCATCGCGCCGGGCGCCGCCCTCACCGCCCCGCTGAGAACAACTTCGGTCGAACGTCGACGGGCGGCGTGATCGCGGATGGGGCGGCGGTCGAGCGGGCCCGTCATCTCCTCGATGAAGGCGAAGCGCTCTTCACACTCCACCGGCGGTGTCTTCTCGCCGCTCAGTTGGAAGGCCAGATCCAGCGGCCGGACCTCGCGGCGTGCCTGATCGTAGGCCGTTCCGCCTTCGTATCGGGGAGTCGCCGCACCGTAGTCGAGGTTGGGCGCGCTCTCGAAGGCGCCGGCGGCCTCGGCTCTCGGATACCAGTTCTCGCGGTAGCCGAAGCGGATCTGAAACTCGGGGACAGCCAGCCGTTCGGCGGACGTCCCGAACCATTCATACGACCCGCCACTGCCCTCGGGCAGCGAAAGCTCCAGATAGACGTGCCCGGCCGCAACCTGCTTCGGCCGGAACCGCGCTCCATGCCAGCGCTCGAACCAGGGGCCAATGCCGGCGGCGGGCAGGGATCCCGACGCGATCTCGGCTCCTCCCGGTGTGACCCCAAGGCGGAATCGTAAATCGGCCGGAGGGCCCGATCGCTGCAACTTGGCCTCGAAACCGCCGACCTTCGCTGCCGCTCGCAATTGAATCTTCTGTCCCGCGCGGCGCCCGGGTTCGATCCGCCAACTCACCACGGCATCCGTGACGGGGTCGTAGTCGTGAATGGCGATGATCTGCGATGCCGCGGAGCCGGCCACAAGCAGAGACAGGACGAGGAGACGGCACATAGATCTCCATGTCTATCAGGAGCGGGTCCCGCGATCCAGGGGTGGTCTACGCTGAGGACACCGGTGCGCCGGCGCGCGGAGCAGAAGTCTCACTGATCGACCAATCATTCGGCTTAAGAACACAAGCCGGCGTGACCACCACCGGCGAAGACGGGGCGTTCAGATTACATACTTTACGTCGAAAAAGGGGATTTGGGCGGAGTAGCGTGTAAGTGATTGAGCCGGAGGGCGCGATTTTCCGAACCGCGGCCGGAAGGCCGCGGACAGGGCGTGCGGGCAGATGAGGAAAACATCCGCGACTTTCCGGGCGCGGCTAGTGGGGGTGAGAAATGAACTTCTCCTGGATATCAAGGAATTGCTCACCGGGTTCCGGGGGACGCCCACCCGGTTCTTGCGAGGAGTCGCGCATCGTCTTCAGAATCTCACACGGAGCGCCAGTTGCACCTGGCGGCCCGATTCTCTTGCGGTCGAGACGACGCCGAACTGTGCCGTTCCCACCAGCCACCCGGGATAGCCGAAGGTGGTCTCGTTCAACAGGTTGAAGAACTCTGCCCGGAATTCAACTCCCAGACTTTCCCTAATTCGAAACTCTTTGTGGCTCGAGAAGTTCCAAACCGATAAGCCGTCGGACCGCAGCGTATTGCGCCCCGCGTTGCCAAAAGTGAAAGCGGGAGCCGCGGCGAAGGCGGCCCTGTTGAACCACTGCTGCGGAGTGCGCTTGCCAATTGCCTTGGGATCGCCCACCTGGTTTGCGAATTGCGTTACCCGGCCGGGTACGCTTCCGATGTTTGCGATGTCCTCGTTGACTCGGGCACTGTACGGCAAGCCTGAGTCCAGGCCGATGGTGCCGCTAAGAGCCCAGCCCGCAAGGAAAGTGTTCGCGAACTTGCTGGCAGTTTTTCCGGGGACCATCCAGTAGTAGCTTGCCGCCAGCCGATGGGGAACGTCCCAGCCTGCCAACCCGCGGAACTGGCGCAGGTTTGCCCGCGTGGGGAGCGCGGCTCCGCCGGCAATCACTTCCGACAGTTCGTCGACATAGTTGATCGACTTCGACCAGGTATAGTTCACGTTGAACAGCAAGCCCTTGGCGAACTGCTTGTCGAAGCTGAGGGACATTCCATCGTAGTAGGAGCGGTAGCTGTTGTAGCCATTGGTCCCGTAAGCCGGAAACTCACGGATCGGCCTGCGATCGGCTGGGTTGCCGGGCCCCGGCGACGGCGCAACGTTTTCAATCAACTGAGCGGCGATCTTGACGCCGCGAGCGCCGAAGTATGTCCCCTCGAATTTGATCGAAGATGTCAGTTGGCGCTCAATGGCGAACGTATATTCATGGACGTAGGGTGTCCGCGAGGTTGGGTTCCAGGAGTTCAGGCACTGTTGGCACCCCAAAGGCGTGCGGGAACCCTGCGCCTGGACGGGAAAAGGATTCTGCAGGAAAGCGGTCGGCACGCCGCCATTGAGGTTCGAAGTGTTCTGCGGGAACGCGAAAGGCCAGTTGCCGCGGTTGCCCTGCTGCGTCTGCGCATAGTTGATTCCAAAGGTGTCGAAGAACACTCCGTATCCGGCGCGGATTACGGTACGAGGGCTGAGTTGGTACGCCAGACCGAAGCGGGGCTGGAAATTGTTTATATCCGGATCGATGACGCCGCGGCGAATGGTGGCGGGCTCGTTTGTAATTGGATTGGTGATGTCCCAAACGTACTTTCCGGTTTCCTGAATGAGGGTGCCGCTGCCATGGCGGTTCCGCATCGGCATGGCGAAGTCCCAGCGGAGGCCCATGTTGACGGTGAGGCGACTTGTGAATCGCCAATTGTCTTGGAAGTAGAGCGAGTAGGCGGGACCGTACATATCGCCCTCCGTGTTACCGAGGACGCGGCTGGCGCTTTCCGGAGTTCCCAGCAGGAAACTTGCCAGTGCGTCTCCGGTTCGCGGAGCAAAGTTCGCAGTCGGCAGGGCGGTGAACTGAACGGATGTACCCGCGAGATTGTTGGTCACAAATGAGGTGTACATGACGGCGCCGCCGAACTGAAGACTGTGGTTGCCTTGGGTCTTGCTCGCATCGCCAATCCAGGAGAGTTGGAGCTGCGGCCCGAGATACTGGATCCCCTGGCTCAAGCCTCGATACCCTGCGATGCCGACAGGAATGATCACTTCCCGTCCGGCGAAACCGGGAAGCGCCTCCAGTGTGCCGGCGCGCCGCGCGACCGTGAGGTCACCGCCGGTTACGTCATCCTGCGTGTTCTGGGCCAGCCCGAAGCGCCCCGTGACAAGAAAAGTGGGACTGAAGAGATGCGTGTTGCTGATTGCCACGTTTCTGCTTTCTTGAGCGGTTTCCGTGGGGGCCTGGGGAATCCCGGCTGAAACCGAATCGATCTTCGACTTCGTATATCTGGCGAAGAAGTTGTCGCTACTGCCGAATTGATGGTCCACACGAAAGTTATACTGATGGGCGT
Source organism: Bryobacteraceae bacterium (assembly GCA_046160045.1). Lineage (GTDB taxonomy): Bacteria > Acidobacteriota > Terriglobia > Bryobacterales > Bryobacteraceae > CAZGUX01. The sequence continues at coordinate 13,764 of JBJXGR010000404.1, read as the reverse complement.
CGTTTGCAAGCGGCCCCTGATTGAAGTAGTTGTTGCCGGGGATCACGCCGGGGGCCAGGTTCGCGCGTGGATTGAGATCCGTGGCGTAGATGAGCGCTGCCCGATTGAGCAGATTGGTGGGAATCTGGTTGTTCGGAAAGGGCTGCCGCGCGGAGACACCGCCATTCGTCACGGTCGTGTATGGGTTGAAGATGGGGTTCGAACCCGTGAAATCGCCCCGCAATTGCGCATCGGTGGGGACCAGGGCAATCGCGTTCGACGAACGCCGGACGAGGACTCCCTCGTAGTAGCCGAACACGTACCAGTTCCTGTCCCGAGACACCAGCTTGGGGATCAGGACCGGCCCTCCCGCGGCGGCTCCAAACTGGTTCCAGCGGAATGCGCCGAGTTGTGGCACGAAGAACGGACGCGAATCCAAAGCGTTGTTGCGGAAGTACTCCCACAAGGTGCCGTGGAACTCCTTGGACCCGCTACGGGTCACGAGGTTGATGTTTGCTCCCGAGGCATGTCCGTTGGCGCCCGAACTGAGCGCCATCTCCATCTTCATCTCGGTCAGGGACTCGGGCGGAGGAAGCGTAGGTATACGGTTGAGGAGCGGCTCGTTATTGGGCACTCCGTCGATGGTGTAGTTGTTGTTGCGCCATCGCTGGCCGTTGATGGACGGATTCACCCCGGTGTCGCCGACGCTGATCGGACCTCCGCGCGTGGACGCAGAGGGCTTGGCTGGGGATGCGCCTGGCAGCGTCAGCAAGAGCGATGTGAAATTGCGCCCCAACATAGGGAGGCTCTCAAGTCTTTTCCCTTCGATGACTGCGCCTACGTTGGCGTTGGCCGTCTGGAGCAGAGCGGGCGCGCCTGTCACGGTGATCTCCTCCGCCGCCTCCGCGACCATCATCGAGACGTCCAGCGTACTGCCCTGGCCACCCGACAACTGAATGTTGTCGATAATGTCAACGCGGAAGCCCGCTGCCTTCGAAGTCAACTTGTAGCGCCCCGGAGGGATCGCGGAAAGCACATACTGGCCCGATGCGCCACTCACCGTCCCGCGCTCGAACTGCTGTTCGATGCCAGACAGGGTCACCGTCGCAGACGGTATCGCCGCGCCAGACTGATCGCGCACGGTTCCGTTAAGAGTAGCCGTACCTACCTGTGCAAAGGAGTTCTGAGAGAACAGCGCAACCAGGGTTGCTGTCAAGAAAGATCCGACCAATCGGTTTCGCATCGTTGTATCCCAAGAGATCTTCTTTTTTTGAATTCGAGTCGCGGGTATCCTACATCAGACCACTCGCGTTCGTCAAGCTGGAGTTCACGGATGTCGAGTTCACGGAATGGAGTTCACGGAATTCATGCATGTCAAACGCAAAATGACAATGTCCTATTTGCGCAAAGTAGAAATGTCCTATTGACACAGTCCAGGCTGGGGAGGTGCAAGAGGAAAACCTGGAGACGTCCAGTGAGGGGTCCCCCCAATCGGCGGGGTTTGCGCGCACGGATGATCGCGGCAGCTATCGCGTGTCCGGCCTTGAGCCGGGTCGATACTAAACTAATTGCGCGCATCATGCGATGAGTATGCCGAGCCGGTCTCCGACCGGCCAGGGGCCCGCGGCTTGCTCCATCTCTCGCGCGGTCCAGGGTACAGGATCTTCCTTCCCGTGCCGATAGTGTCAAACAGATGAGGATCTTCGCGGCAATGCCGGGTCGCGCAGCGACAGCGGCGGCACGATCGGCGTGGTTTTTCTGCGTGCTGCTGATCGGTTCGAGCGTGTCCTGCCGAAGCCCGATTGTCACGGCGGAGAAGAAACTCGCCGGGTTCGAAATCTGCTCCCCGTTGAGCGATGGGCGGGCCCTGGTCCTGGATCTGAAGACTCGCCGCTACGGTTATGCGGATCGCGACGGGACGGTGGCCATCCCGCCCGGTTTCGCGGACGCGCAGCCGTTTTCCGAAGGCCTCGCCGCCGTACGAGTTGCCAACTGGGGACCATACGGCTATATCGATCCGCAAGGGCGCGTGAAGATCGCACCAGCCTACGAGGCGGCCTTTCCCTTCGTCCAAGGGCTGGCAGTCGTCACCCTCAATGGCAAGCAGGGTTTCGTTGACAAGTCAGGCGACGTGCGCATCCCCGCGCTTTTCGACCGCGTATCGCCGTTTTCCGAGGGCCTGGCCCAGATCATCACCGAAGGTCTCGCGGGCTTCGTGAATGACCGGGGAAAGGCCGTCATGCCCCCTTCCTACTTCAAGGCGGGGTCGTTCCACGGAGGATTGGCGCCGGTCTGCAAACGGGAGAAGTGCGGCTTCGTGGACGCGTCGGGCCGAACCGTGATTCCCTTCGAGTACGACGATGCCGGGGACTTCTCGAGCGGCTTTGCGCCGGTCCGGGCAGGCCGCCTCTGGGGGTACATCGACAAACAGGGGAAGTGGTTGGCCGAGCCTGCCTTCGACCAGGCGCACCCCTTCCGCGAGGACGTGGCGCTGGTCGGAAAGAGAGCCGCCAGCCAGCCCGATCGAGGTTACGGCGGCTACACGGGCCCCACCACGGTCTTCGGGTACCTCGACCGGCGGGGCCAGTTCCTGATCGAGCCATCGATCCTGCGCGCGTCGTCCTTCTCGGAAGGGCTGGCAAGAATTCAGGTTCCGGCGGGTGGGCTCTGTTCGGACTGCTATGCCACGGCGTACCTGCGCAAAGACGGCGCCCTGCTGCCGCGCGTTCATTCCGGCGGCGATGCTCAGGGCGGCACGGCCGTGGTGACGGCTCAAGGCGTCACGGGGGAAGCGGGATTTCTGATCGACCGTGAGGGCAATGCGCTGGTGGAGTTCGACCGAGCCCGCCTTGGCGACTTGATGAGGTGGGCAGCCTCTGCGTCCCGATTACGCTACGGATACATCGACCGGCAGGGCGTTACCGCGCTTCCCCACGCCTTTCTCAGGGCGGAGCCTTTCTCCGAAGGTTTGGGCTTGGTCCAGGGGCGTGACGGGAAGGCTTTCTCTCGTCTCCACTTTATCGACCGAAGCGGGGCGGCGAAACTCGAGGTTCCGCGCGACGCCTCCAGCGCCCAGCCCTTCTCCGGAGGGTTCTCGTTGCTCACGTTCTATCGGAAAAGCGCAACGCGGTACGCTTACATGGACAAGACCGGAACTATCCGGATTGAGGGAGACTACGCGGAGGCGCGCCCCTTCTCCGAGGGTCTTGCCGCGGTAAAGACCTCCCCGGAGCACGGCCGCAATAACTGGGGCTACCTCAACACCCGCGGCGAACTTGCGATTCCCCCGAGCTTCCATTCCGCCGGTCCCTTTCTGAAGGGGTTGGCGAGGGTCTCCTTTCTGAGGGAGAACATCCTGTCGGGGGGAGCGATTGACCAGACGGGGAAAGTTGTGGCGGAGGCGTTCTACCCTGACGGGGAGCATCGGGATGACTGGGAGACGATCCGGATGTATGCCCGCGGCGCCGGGCCGGACGACCTGATTCCGCTGTGGACCCGTGAGGGATTCGCCTACGCGGCGCGCGATGGGCACATTGCGATTCGGGACCCCCGTTATGTGAAAGGCGAGGTCTTTTCCGAAGGATTGGCGGCGGTCATGGTCGGCAGCGACGGTCCGTTCGCGGTTTGGGGCTATATCGACCGTTCCGGGAAACTCGTCATCCCGGCGGAGTTTCAGGAAGCTCGATCCTTCTCGGAGGGGCTGGCGCGGGTCCGGGACGAAACCGGCCGCTACGGCTACATCGATCGGAAGGGCGCATGGGCCATCGCACCGTCCTTCTTTGAGGAGGCGCACGACTTCCGCGATGGCCGCGCGCTGGTCCGGCTGAACGGGTTCTACGGGTATCTCAACCCCAAGGGCGAACTGGCCGTCCGGCCGAAGTACTCGAGGGCCGCCTCATTCAGTGAAGGGCTGGCGTCCACCGGTGTGACGCAGTAGCCGGATGGCGCGTTGGCGGCGGCCTGCGGCGGTCCCGGTCCGTTCTGGATCAAGAACCATCCCGCCCGGCGTCACGATGTTCGAGACGCACACCAATTTCATCTTTCAGGGATCCAAGCACAGATCTCTCGTGCGCACCTGCCGCTCCACCTGCGAACCTCGTCTCACCTGGTCACAAACACGACTCACTTGAGCAGCGCGTCGAAGATATGATTCGCGGACGGATAGGTGCTGGACGTCAGCCGGCATGCCGGACCGTCCCCGAAGAACTCCGGGATGTGAAAGGTCTTCGGCGGCGCGTAGACGAGATCGCCTTCTTCGGCGATGAGAGGCCGCTCGATCCCTTCCATGATCCACTGCAACTTGCCGCGCAGGACGATCCAGAACTCGGCGAAATCGGCGTGCATATGGCCTCGGTATCCGGGTGCCCGCCTGGGGTTGTCGCGACTGTGCCCGTAAATGAAGTTGCCGCGGACCCGGTTCTTGCGCTGGGCCGGTTCGCTCCAGGCACTCTGCCCGCGATGGGCAGCTTCGAGGTCCTCGATATTGACGTGGATCCGGTCACCCGCGGCATTCTTGTTGGGAACATCGTCGGGATTCGGACCGGTGGAAAGGGTAATCGGGATGTACTCGATCTCCCCACGGCCCGCATTCTCCGGTCGCGTATCGAACGCCGGCGTTGCCTCGGCAAGCGTCACCTCGAGACGGATTGCCGGTTCGGTTCCCACGACTTCCAGGGAATGCAGATGCCGTTCGGGGGCAAATACGTACGAGCCTTTGCGCGCCTCGAATTTCTGCCACCCCTGCGGCGTATCGATCTCGAATCGGACCCGGCCTTCCTGGACCACCCACCACGCGGGCGAGTCGGGAAACAGATGGCGTGCCACCTTCGATCCGGGTGCCGCGGAAATCACAAACGCCCGGGTATTGCCATCGTCGATGACGAGTTCACTCCAATTGGTGTGACCGTGGTGCTTTACCTTCAGGTCAGCGAGACGCGTCAACGGCCTCATGGGCGGCTTATAGGGTGTCGGCGCGACGGGCTTGGGAAAGTAGAAAATGCGCGGGGATTGAGGCCACAAAGATGGTGCGAGCAACAGCAGGAGGCAGAGCGGGATCCGCATGCGGGGTAGTGTATCCGATGTAGCGGCTGGTTAGATGGGCAGGTGAGCCCGGCGGCGTTCGTCTCGCGTATCCTGGGGTACGGATCAATCCAACATGCTTGCGGCGCTGGCGTTGACGGCAGTCTATCTCGGTGGGGCCGGGGCCGACGATTGCGACGGCATCGCCTTCGATCGGGCAGGCCATGCCTATCTTGCCTGCCATTCGTCTTCGGACGGATTCATGGGAGCCGGGAAGAAAGACATGGACGCTTACGTCGTGAAGTTCGACCCGCGAACGTCGAAGATCATCTATGCCACGCGGATCGGCGGAAGCGACTGGGATGCGGCGTTTCGTGTGGTCGTCGACGCTCAAGGCGCGGTGTGGGTGAGCGGAGGCACGCAATCGGCGGATTTTCCGCTCGAGAGTTCCGGGCGGCGCCATTTCGGACGCGGAGCGATCAATGCGTTTGTCGCCCGGCTCGACGCCGGGGGCAAGGTGGAATACCTGGCCATGATCGGAGATGCCACCGCCGAAGGCCTGGTAGTGGCCCCCGGCGGCAGCGTCTATCTGTCGGGCACGAAGGCTCCGAATGAAGAGAAGCACTACGCCTACGTTGCGGAGATCCAGGAGAAAGGCGAGGCGCGGATTCTGACGCTTGGTCCGGGCACGGCCTCGGGCATCGCCGTCGACGGGCGCGGCGCGCTGTTTGCCACAGGCTTCACGGGCCGGGGAGCCTTTATCGCGCGCGTGGGCCTTTCGGAATGGAGGCAAACAGGGTTCCGTTCCATCGGCAGCGCGGACGCTGACCGTGCCCGTGCGGTCGTGATCGATCGTGCGGGCCGGCCGCACATTCTCGGCACCGCGGTTTCGCCCGGTTTCCCCGCCCGGCAGCGGCTCGCCGGAAAGTCCGACGTGTTCCTCGCGGGATTCGATGCGAAGTTGAAGAAGTTGCGGTACGCCACGCTGTTTGGCGGGTCCTCCGAGGAACTCGCGGGCTTCAACGGCGAGAGCCTGCAGCTCGACTCGCGAGGAGATCTGTGGATCACGGGGCTGACCCGTTCCACCGACTTGCCCGCGCAGGGGCGGTTCGCCGGCGTCGATGACGGTTTCATCGCCTCCTTTGCGCCTGACGGCCGGCGACTCCGCTTCGCGACGTACTTCGGAGGCGCGGGCTTCGAGCTTCTCGAAGGACTCGCCATCGCCCCCGATGGCGCGGTTTGGGCGGCCGGCCTGACTTCCTCGCAAGGCCTGAGTGCATCAGATCATCACGGAGGACGATCGGATGCAATCCTCGTCAAGGTGACTACCGGCGGGCGGTAGCCCCTGCCAACGCGCAGTACGACTCCTGACAGATTCTACATTTCACGATCGCGGCTGTAGGGGTCGCGTACATGCGACCAACCGCGGTGTCAACAGGCACTGCATCGTGTGTTGAAAGGGACGCGCAATCCTGTTGGCGCAAAACGGAGACGGTGACCAACGTGCCGCCGCCGGCGGGTCTCTCGCACGCGCGCCGGGCGACAAACAGCGTCGCCCGGCGCCACTATGGTCGTGGTTGCACCAGAGAAGCGGCTGTGGCCGGGGCCATTTTCGATCCGCTGATGTACAAACTGCGGAGTCCTTTCATCGAGCGCAGAATCGGAGCCGCGGAGTCATCGAGCGTCTTTGCCAGGCCCAGCCGTAGTTCGAGAAGGCGCGGCAGTTGCGCCAGGGCTTTCAGGGCATCCGTCGTCACAGGCTGCCGGCTCAGGTCGAGCATTTCCAGGTGGACCAGTCGGGCCAGCGCCGACAGGTCCCGCAGTTCCCGGCGTTCGGCCTCGGGATGGCCCGGACGGTCGACGTCGCGGTCGGAGAGGGTCGCTCCCGCCAGGCTCAGCCGCTTCAGTTGCGTCAACTCCCCGATGCGCTGCAGGTTCTGATCCGTTAGCGGCAGTCCCCACAGACCCGAATCGACCCGCTGGATCCCTCCCGCGTCGAGTGAAGTGAGCGACGGCAGCAGTTTGAGCAGCTTCAGCCCGGAACCATTCAGGCGGTTGCCCCCGATCGCAAGGTGTTCCAGGCGGGTCAGCGACGCGAGGTGCTCAAATCCCTCGTCGTCGATCTCCGTGAACGCGAGATCGAGCCAACGGAGACTCGTCAGTTGCGCCAGGTGTTCGAACACCTTGCTCGTGACCCGTGTGCCGCGCAGGTTCAGCCGCTCCAGATGTTTCCAGCCGCGCAGATGGCGAACGCCGTCGTCGGTGAGGAACTCCGCGTAGTAGCAGTTCAGCTCCCCTACATTTTGGAGCGGCTTGAGAAGTTCGAGGCCGGCGTCGGTGACGCGGGTCTCGGAAAGGTCGATTCTCCGCAGTTCCGGCATCCGCGCCAGCTTGGCCATATCGGCGTCCGTCACCCATGTGGAGGTGAGATCGATGGCGGTCGCGACGCCTTTCTCGCGGATCAGGCGTCCATCCTCGATGGCAAACAGCAGAGCGGTAATCAGCAACAGCGGCATGGGCTAACTCCTGCGCCGGTTCGGCAGGCCGGAGTCCGCATCCCAGACGATGCGGCATTCGGGCAGCGCTTTCTTCAGATCGGCCTGCGCCTTGGCCGTGATCAGCGTGTGATACAGATTCAGAACGCGAAGCGCGGAATAGCCGCTCAACTGTTCGACGGCCTGGTCCGTGAGGTGTGTGCTGTCCAGGCTCAACTCGATCAGAGCGGTCAGCGGAGCCAGTTGCCCGAATCCCTTGTCGTAGATCTCGCCGTAATCCAGGCGGAGCGTCCGCAGATTCGTAAGTCCGGCCAGCGAAGCCATGCCTTCGTCCGAAATGCGGTTGCGGGCGATGTCGAGCGTGCGCAATCCCTTCAAGCCTGACAGATGAGCCAGCCCTTTGTCCGTGAACTTGCCGTCGCTCAGGATAAGTGTCTTCAAATTGGCAAGAGCAGCCAGCGGCGCGAGCCCCGGGTCCGTCAGGTCGGTGCTGGCGAGGTTGAGGGAGTCCAACTGGCGCAGTCGATCCAGGGGCGCGCCGTCGCTGAGATCGGTGGCCGCCAGCGAGAGCGTCCGCAATCCCGCGATGCCTCCAAGTTCCGCGACCGCCTGATTGGTGACCGGAGAACCGTGCAGATCCAGTTCGACCAGCGTCAGCAGCTTTCCCAACCCCGCCCCTTCGATGTAGGTATTCCGCAGACGCAGGCGCCGGAGGGCGGGGAGTCCCGCCAGCGGCGGCAAGCCGGCGTCGGTGATCGCGGAACTCGACAGGTTCAGATCTTCGAGTCCCGCGAGCCGGGAAAGGTGCCTTACGCCGGCGTCCCCGATTTCCGTCCCTTCGAGGCTGAGCTTCTTCAGACGTGGAAAGGAGCCCAGTTTCGGCAGGTCCTCGTCAGTGACAGCCGAGCCGGCCAGGGAAATTTCCTCCGGCGAGACGACTCTTCCACCCGCCGCCTTCACCCACGCTTCCCCTGCCAGCGAGGCAGTGTTCTTTCGCTGCCTTGCGCTGAGTTCCAGAAAACGGATGCGCGCGGACGGCAATGCGGCTTCGAGAGCGTCGACCCCGCCGCGCGAGACGCGGGTGTATCGCAGATCCAGATCCGCCAGATGAGGCAAGTCCTTGAGCGCGGCCAGGCCTGTGTTCCCAAGGCGCGTGCGATAAAGGTCGAGTTCCTCCAACTGCCGCAAGCCGCGGAGGACGGCGGCGGCAGCGTCGGTGATCGGTACGCCTCCGAGGTTCAGCTTCCGCAGTCGGGTCAGACCGGAAATGTGAACAAGGCCGGCATCGGTAATCGCCGTTCCGTGAAGATCCAGTTCCTCCAGTTCAGCGAGGTTGCGCAACACGGCCATACCCGCGTCGGTGATTTGGGTGTCTCCCAGCCGCAGACGGCGCATCCGGGTCATGCCTGCCAGGTTCTTCATGCCTTCGTCATCGAAGGGGCACAGCGTGACGTCGAGCGATCGCAACTGGCGGAAAGGACCCAGGGATCGGCCCTTGACCGCGGACTGGCGGACCACGAGTTCCTGTAGCCCGGTGAGTTCCCGGATCTCGGCGAGCCCCTCATCGCGAAACCGGATTTCGTCCAGAAAGTGATAGCTGAACGTAAGGGTCTCGAGCGTACGAATGGGGGCCAGGTACCTCAGGTCGCGGCTGCCGTCACGGCCGCTATCGGCGTTGCGGTTCCACAGCGGACCGGGCAGGTGCAGCGTTTTGAGGTCGCGAAGGGCGCAGATGCGCTCGAGGTCGGGCGGATCGGCATTCATGCCAACCCAATCGAGAATCTCGACGCGAAACGTCTCGCGCGGCAATTGATCCAGATCGGTCAGGAGCCGCGTTTGGCCGGCCAGGCCGACCCGGCCGCCCATGCTGAGGGTCCACTCCGCAAGACGCCGGTCGGCGTCCTGAGCCCATGCCAGAACCGGACACAGCAACAGCCCGAAGGCCGCTCCCTTCATGCGCTACATGATAGCGCCTGCAGCCGCGGCCGGGATGATTCACTTACCGGCGATGATCGATGACCAGTTCAGGATGCTCGGCCCGGAACTGCTCGGCGATGTGGCAGTTCCAGCAGACCGGCTGATGCGTCTCTAACACGTCGTAAATCGTCTCCGGAGGGAACTCGGTCCACAGCATCGTCTTTCCTTCAGGGCTACGCAGGGCGGGCTTATGCTCCAACCAGTTGATCTCGCCCAGAGCCAAGCCGCAGAAGACGCAACTCTTCCCCTCATACCAGACAGTCAGGATGTTCTTCAGAAGGCAGCCCTCCGGCGAGTCCTCGATCTGCGACAGGCACATCTGGCCGCAGCCAGCCTTCTCGGGCCAGCGGGTGCACTCCTGCAGGCGAAGTTCGGGTTTGCCCCCCAGACCGGTGAAGGCGGCGTGCGGAGCGTCGACTTCAACCGCTACCGTGGCGCAGTTTTCCGGGCACTTGACAATCCGGGTGCCCCGGAAGCGAACGTAGCTCTTGAAAATCCAACGGAAGCCAGCGGCGGCGGCGACAAGGATCGCCAAGGTGAGCGCCAGATACAACAGGCCCGTTGCGGAAAGCAGGGTTTCGAATCCGCGTGTCAGTTCGGTGATCATGGGTCGGACCTCCTCGCCCGGGATCATGCACCTTAATGTCCGAAGCCGGTCGGATTCGAGCAAGCCAGCCGTTGGGACGCTGCGAAGGCTGGGAGACGTCACCCCAACCGCTCTTGAATTCAAGGGCTTGCCGCAACCGCTGGGCTCCGCGGCGGGACGAAGATTCTTGGTTCCAAAGGTAGCCTCAAAGCGCGAAATGCCCCACCTCATCGAGTGGGAAAACAGCCAACCGGGTCTTCCGAACGGACGTAACCTCCCACCTGTGAAGCGCTTCCCGGTTGGCTCATGACGTGCTCGCTGAGGATTGAAGGAGCAACGCCATGAGGAGATGTAACGCTGCCATCGCCTTCTTACTGTTCACCGTCTTTGCGGTTTCCTTCGCCGGGATGCTCCTGGCGAAGGATCCTCTCCCGCCGGCCACGCCGTTCATGCGGCGTGTCGACCCGGCGTCCGTCCGGGCGGGCGAGATGGTGACTGCTTTTGGCGACGCATTGGACAAGACCCGTGTTGCTTCCGTTTACCTGACTGACGGCAAGAACGACCTCAAGATGGACGTCATCACACAGACGGAGTCGTCGATCCAGTTCAAGGTACCGGCGGCCACTCCGGTAGGCCGGTATTCGCTGATGGTGCTGTTGGCAGGAACGGATCCGAAGTTCATTGAACAGCCGGTGTATTTGACGGTGATCGGTCAGATCTCCGGCCAGTAGACAATAACCTGTGGGGGCAGCCTTTCAGCCAAGCTAGAGCACGTCGGCAAAGCCCCGCTTCATATGGCGGAAAAAGAGGCCGCCCGCAATGAAGACCGAGCCTGCGAAGACGGCCACGATGGCCAGTTCCTGCAGGGCCGGTAGTTTGTAGGACAGCAGCGCGAGCCGATAGGCACGGACCACGTAGGCCAGCGGGTTGCCGGCCACCACGAAGCGCAAGGTCGCGGGAATCTGCTCCTCTTCAATGAAGATCGGCGTGACCCAGAACCAGAAGGTCAGCACCACGCTCAGCATCTGCGACGTGTCCCGCAGGTAGACCTGCAGGCTCGAGACGATCCAGCCAAGACCGACCGCCAGAAAACCCGTCAGCACGGCATAAACGGGCAACACCAGCAGCAGCGGGCTGATGTGCCGTTCCCAGATCGCAATGGCGGCCACGGCCATCACCACGGCCATCACATGACTGATCAGCGACGACAGAAAGATCGAGACCGGCACCACCTCCGCGGGAAAGACCGTCTTGGTGATCAGGTTGGCATGCTCCAGCAGCGAGTTCGCGGAGCGTTGGACCGTATCGCTGAAGAGCAACCACGGCAGCATCCCGGTGAACAGAAACAACGAGTAGTTCTGCGTAATGCCCTTCGGCGCCAGCTTGAGGTTCAGGCAAATGTGGAAGACAAAGGTCCAGCTTGCGAGCAGTACCAGCGGATGGATGAGCCCCCAGAGCCAGCCCGCGGCCGAACCGATGAAGCGCTGCTCGAAATCGCGCCGCACCAGCTGAAAGATCAGGCTGCGGCGTTCGACCAGATTCCGCAGGAAGTGTTTGCCCGGGATACGCATAAGAGCAACCTTCAGGCTATCAGCCGCGGCCCGGAATCCCAAATGCCGACGTTGCGCCGCCGGGGGTCGCGCTTGTAGTCTGGTCGTTGATGCTAGGCCGCCTGACCGTATCCCTTGTTCTGCTTCTGCCCCTTCTGGCCGCGCCGCCGGTGGTCGATCCCGTCAAGGTCAAAGTAGACGCCTCGCAACTCAAGCGCATCACGCCGCGGGTCGAGGAGTTCATCAATGCGGGAACCATCGCCGGAGCTGTCGGCCTGATTGCGCGAAACGGCGAAGTGGTTTATCACGAAGCCGCCGGATTCCAGGATCTGGAATCGAAGAAACCCATGCGCACGGACTCGATCTTTCAGATCATGTCGATGACCAAGCCGATCGTAGCCGTCGGCGTGATGATGCTGGTGGAAGAAGGCAGGGTCACCCTCAACGATCCCGTGGAACGCTATTTGCCCGAGTTCCGCGGGCAATGGGTGGTCGACCAGCGTCACGCCGACGGACGCGTCACGTTGCGCGAGCCGTCGCGCCCAATCACGGTTCGAGACCTGATGACGCACACCTCCGGCATGCAGGAACCGGACGACAGCGCCGACGGCGTCTACCAGAAGATGCACCTGACGCTCGAAAAGTCCGTCGCGCTGTTTGCGCGCATGCCGCTCCTGTTCGATCCTGGTGCGAACTGGCGCTATTCCAGCCCGGGCATCGGCGCGCTTGGCCGGGTGTTGGAGGTGGCTGCGGGCATGCCGTTCGAGCAGTTCATGGAGAAGCGCCTCTTCCAGCCGCTCGGCATGAAGGATTCCCTCTTTTTCCCGTCCCCCCAGGCAATCCCCCGCATCGCCATGGTCTACAGGATCGTGGATGGCAAGCTGACGCCCTCGGGCGGCGAGATTCTGGGTGGCGATCCGAAGCTCTATCGCAAAGGAGCGAAGTTCCCGGCGCCCGAATGGGGTCTCTACTCGACGGCCGCCGATCTGTTCGCCATTTACCAGTGCATGTTGAATGGCGGCGAGTATCAGGGAAATCGGCTGTTGACCCGGCAGTCGGTGGACTTGATGACGATGGTCCATACCGGCAAGCTGGAGCCGGCCGGCCACTCGAGCGGATGGGGGTACGGCCTGGCTTGGACGGTACTTCGCGACGAAGCCGGCATGCTCAACCTGCAATCGAAGGGCACCTTCGGGCACGGCGGAGCCTTCGGTACGCAAGGGTGGATCGATCCGGTGAAGAGGATTGTGGGCGTGTTCCTGATCCAGCGCTCGTCGGGTGGAATTGCGGCGGAAAGCAGGGCCTTCATCGAGATGGCGCAGGCGGCTGTCCTCGAGTAGGCGCGCGCCATCCTTCCGCCACAAGGGTACCCCGGGAACACCAGAGTCGCTGGACGAGCTGGGCTTCGTGTCCCTTGGCGTTTCGAGGACGCTGGTCACCGCCGGCGTAGGCGGCTATAGTTGAGGAGAGATTTGGATCATGAGGCACGAAGCTTCAGCGAACGGCGGCCAGTGAAACGCCGCGAGCGAGTGATGGCGGCGTTGCGCCGGCAGTCTGTCGACCAGCCGCCGGTCATTAACCCAACCTCCCTCGCAACCCTGGAACTGATGGACATCGCGGGCGCCTCCTTTCCGGACGCCCACCGTGAACCTGAGGCGATGGCGCGCCTGGCCCTCGCCGGGCACGCGAACCTGGGCTACGATTCGGTGATGCCGGTGTTCTCCATCGTGCAGGAATCCTCCGCGCTGGGGTGCCGGATCACATGGGGCGAGAGGGCCGGCTGGCCGGTCGCCAAGGGGCACGATCCAGCCTGGAATGGTCCCGCCGACATCCGAATCCCGCGGGACTGGCTGCGTCATCCCGACATTCAGTGCGTGCTCTCCGCCATTCGGACGCTCAAGGGCCTCGTGGGAGACTCGGCAGCGGTCATCGGCAAAACCATGGGTCCGTGGACTCTGGCGTACCACTGCTTCGGCCTGGAGAACTTCCTGCTGATGTCGGTCGACGACCCCGGCATGACCCGCCGCTGTCTGTCAACGCAAAATGATAATGTCCTATTTGCGCAAAGTAGAAATGTCCTATTGACACCGTCCAGGCTGGGGAGGTGCAAGAAGGACAGCTATTGATGACACAAGCCGAACGGGACCGTTTGGTGGCC
>JBJXGR010000403.1:0-5705 GCA_046160045.1 Bryobacteraceae bacterium | reverse complement strand
AGAAGATCCTGGCTAGCGAGTTATTCTCCCATGCGGAGAGCTTGAGCCGCCTCCTCCGTTTTGTGGTCGAGCGGACACTCGACGGGCAGAGCGATCAGATCAAAGAATATACGTTGGGTGTCGAGGTTTTCGGCCGGGGGGAATCGTTTGATCCAAGGTTAGATACGATCGTTCGCGCCCAGGCGCGCAGGCTTCGGGCCAAGCTGGAGAAATACTACCAGAGCGCGAACGACGTAGATGGCGTGCGCATCGATCTGGCGCCGGGTTCGTACGTACCGGAGTTCCACGACTTCGATCCGCGTGGGGAGGCGACCGGCAAGGGCCAGCAACCTGAAGAGCCCGGACCGTTGCGGGCTCTCAGACGATGGCCATGGCCGGTAGCGGGTGCGTCGGCGGCCGTTGTCGCAGGAATCCTGGCGGGGGTAGTCGCACACAGGCAGGAACCTCGGTCGGCGACTCTGAGACCTGTCCCCCTCACCAGCTATGTGGGTTCCGAGAAGCAGCCTTCCCTTTCGCCGGACTCGCGCCAGGTCGCTTTCTCCTGGGACGGCGAGAAGCAGGACAACTTCGACATCTACATCAAGCAGATCGGCTCAGGCGGCCCCGTACGGCTCACGACGCACCCCGCAGTGGACAGTTGGCCCGGTTGGTCGCCGGATGGCCGCCAGATCGCTTTCCACCGCCAGGTGAAGGAATGGAAGAACGACGTGCTGATCACTCCCGCATTGGGCGGCGGGCCGGAGCGGAAAGTCGCCCAAGTGTCGGGGAACCCCGATCACATGGGGATGAGTTGGTCGCCGGACAGCCGGTGGCTGGCACTGACGGAGTGCCCTCCCTCCAATCAGTGCAGTCTGTTCCTCCTTTCCCTCGCCACAGGTGAAAAGCGACGGCTTACCGTTCCCCCCGCCAGTTATTACGGGGACTCCGATCCGGCCTTCTCGCCGGACGGAAGAGCCGTGAGTTTCATACGGCGTGTAGGCCCAAATACAGGCGATTTATTCCTGCTGAGGCTATCGGAAGACCTACGGCTCCAAGTAGAACCACGTCGTCTAACCCAGGAAAACAAGCACGCCTACCACTTGGCGTGGACTACGGATGGAAGGGCCTTGCTATTCGTTTCAGGTGGGGAAGGAGATGGGAGGTTATTGAAGGTGAGCGCCTTCGAATCGTCGAAGCTGGATCGGGCTTCCGGCATCGAGGGCGCTCTCGGCAACTTCGCCCAAGGCCGTCATCTCGTATACGAGTCCGCGACCCGCGACAGCAATGTCTGGCGGGTTGCCGTTGACGGTGGAGAGGCTCCACGCAGTTTCCTGGCCAGTACCCGCGCCGACAGGGTCGCGGAGTATTCTCCAGACGGTAGGAGGATCGCTTTTGTCTCCACCCGCACCGGGAGTCCGGAACTGTGGGTCTGTGATGCTGACGGGGGTAACGCGTTCTCCCTTACCGACTTCGGAGGCCCACTCGTTGGCGTCCCAAACTGGTCGCCCGATGGGCAGCAGATCGTCTTTCACGCGCGTCCCAACGGACAAGCAGACCTCTTTTTGGTTCGCTCTTCCGGTGGTGTCGCAAAACGCCTGACGACCGATCCATCCGACGAGTATATGCCCCGCTTCTCGCGCGACGGGAGGTGGATCTACTTCGGTTCGCCCCGAACGGGCGGGGCTCAGGTCTGGAAGATGCCGGCGGCAGGCGGTCCTGCACAGCAGGTTACCCGGTACGGCGGGTACGTCGCCGCCGAGTCGGTTGACCGACGGTACCTGTACTACTCAAAGCGGGATTCCAGTGAGTTGCTGCGAATGCCCATCGAAGGCGGCGGCGAGGAGAAAGTGCTCGATGGCCTGGCACACGGTACCACCTTCGGTGTCACCGCGGACGGCATCTATTGGATCGCGACAGCGACCGGCGGTAGGCTCTCTATCCGATTCCTTGACTTCCGTAACAGGCGAACCACAATCATTGCAACCATCCAAAAGCCAGTCGATCTCCATCTCAGTATCTCCCCGGACCAGCACTGGGTCCTCTACACGCAATTCGACCAGTCAGGAAGCGATCTGATGCTTGTGGAGAACTACCGCCCTTAAGGACCACAGGGGCCGAAGATTCCGCTCTGTTGAAGACCGCCTCGCGGATTGGCTGGATGTCGCCCAGCGCGGTTCTTCTTTTTTTTTGTGGGCCGCGGGCTCTGCGCATCTCCGTGCTGAAACACCGTGGGTTCGCGCGTAAGGTCCTCACTCCCCTACACAACCAAACCCGCCGCTCATTACTGACAACGCTTTAGAGCCATCCGTCACCGTGACCAAACCCGTGTTCACGTCACGTCACTCACCGCAGCGTAGTTTGTAGGAGCACGATAGGCCATTGCGCCAATCCAGGAAAAAGCCCGCGCAGCCAAGGGTCGACAAGCCAGTCGTGCCCAGTCGAGCGGCGGCAATAATGCCAAGCGCTGTCAGAAGCTTGCCCCGTTTTTCGCCGTTGCACTCAGCCAAGCGCTGAGGGACTGCGGGTTTTGTCCTAGCCGCCGTTCCACGGTGGAGTTGTGCCCGAGAAAGAGGCAGCGATGCGTGTGTTCTTAGAGTGCACCTTAGTCCTTGCCGTGGCGGCCACTTCCGTCTTTGGCCACCCAGAGCCAACGTGGATCGAATACAGAGATAACGGCCTGAGACTTTACGAGCAGATGAGCTACTCCGAAGCGGAACGGGCTTTCCAAACAGCGCTTCGGAAGGCAGAGGAGGCCGAAGTAGAAGGTGCGCGCCTCGCAGCCATTCTCCAGAACCTTGGCACTGTATACAACCGTCAAGGCAGGTATGCCGCTGCCTTGCCTCCGCTGCGCCGCGCCAAAGCCCTCCTTGAGAGGACAGCCGGCTACAACCCAATCGAAGTGGTGACATGCCTTTCCCGGTTGGCCGAGGCCTTACGCGAACAGGGGGAATACGTCGAAGCAGAAGGGCTTTTGAGGAAGGCATTGACGATTGCCGAGACGTCGGTGGGGCCGAAACACAAGCTGACGGTGGACGTCTTGAACAGCCTCGGGATTCTGTTCCGAGCTGAGGGTCACTACCAGCAGGCGGAGACACATTTTCGGAGATCGCTGCAGATATGCGAGAGGGCTTACGGTCCCGAGAGTGGGGTGGTAGCGAAGACTCTGGCGAACCTCGCGGCAGTCCATGCCGATCAGGCCCGATATGGCGATTCCGAGGTTGCCTTTCGTCGGGCCTTGTCCCTGGCAGAGAAATCTCCTGCCCCAGATCACCCGGACGTGGCAAACCTGTTGACTGAAATGGGGAACCTTTATGTCTTTCTAGCTCGATACGGAGAGGCGGAAGTGTTGATTCGGCGAGCACAGTTGATTCGGGAGCGAAGACTGCGGCCTAGC
Organism: Bryobacteraceae bacterium; assembly: GCA_046160045.1. Taxonomy (GTDB): domain Bacteria; phylum Acidobacteriota; class Terriglobia; order Bryobacterales; family Bryobacteraceae; genus CAZGUX01. The sequence goes on along the minus strand of JBJXGR010000403.1, from coordinate 2,332 downwards.
CACCCTGATTTGGCGCTCAGCCTTACCGCCATGGGGCTGCTCTATCGTGCGGAGGGCCGGTACAAGGATGCGGAACCTCTCCTCCGGACGTCCTTGCAACTCGTGGAGTCGGAGAACTCAAATCATGCGGCGATGCTTGGCAACCTCGGAACCCTGTTGCTGGACATGGGGCGATTCGGCGAGGCCGAGCAACTTCTCGGGCAGGCTCTGACGATCTCGAAGCAGCGATTTCCCGTGGAGCACCCCGCCGTGCTCTCGGCCCTTGCTCGACTGGCCACGGCCTACTTTTACGAGGGCCGTTACGCGGAGGCTGAACCGATGCTCCGAAGAGCGTTGGCCCTGACAGAGCGAAGCCTTGGCCCGGATCACCTTTATGTCGCCGACCGCTCGAACGAAATGGCGGTGATCTACGCCACTTCGGGCCGGTATCGCGAGGCGGAGAAATTGTTGGAGCGTTCGATCGACATCTATGTCAAGCGGTCGGGCCCGAACCACCCGTTGGTGGCTGGATGTATCGGAAACCTGGCTGCCATCTACGGCCGGCAGGGACATTACGCAAAAGCCGAACCGCTCCTGCGACGGGCCCTGGAGATTCGCGAGCATCGCGAAGGGCCGGACCACCCACAAGTGGGGATCTTATTGAGGGACTTAGCCATTGTGAACTGCTGGAAGAAGCGGTACGCGGAGGCAGAGCCGCTGCTGAGGCGCGCGCTGGCGATTCAGGAACGCGCGCTGGGACCGTCCCATCCGGCCCTGGCGGAAACGCTGGCCGTTTTAGCGCCAGTCCTGCGAAAGACGCACCAAAAGAAGGAGGCGGCAAAACTGGAGGCCCTGGCGAAGAGCCTGTCGAAGGACTTGGCGAAACGGGACCGGTAGCCCGATCGCCGCGGCCCTGCCTACCCGTCCCGCATTCGGTCCGCCCAACGGATATACCGGAGCAACTCGCCGCGGCGGCGCCATACAAAGGACCAGAACTGGCGGAAGGTGATGTCCTCGGCGTGGAGGCCCCAGTATGTCTCCATGCGCCAGCGCAGGTAAGGGACGCCCGGCGCGCTCTGCTGAGATTCGTCAAGGACCTGTAGTAAGAAATCTCTCTCTCTCTCTCTCTCTCTCTCTCTCTCTGCAGAGGCCGAGGATCACAAAAGAATGTGGCTCAGGAGCCGGGGAGATACGCTCGGGGACATCGTCTCTCAGTTACAATAAGTCACCTTCCTTCGGAGGTGCGGCGTGTCCAGCTCCGTGAACAAAGGACGCGAAGGGAATCCGACCCATTCGCCCGCGATTCGTGCGCACCTCGAGAAGGTCCTGGCTAGCGAGTTATTCTCCCATGCGGAGAGTTTGAGCCGCCTCCTTCGTTTTGTGGTCGAGCGGACACTCGACGGGCAGAGCGATCAGATCAAAGAATACACGTTGGGTGTCGAGGTCTTCGGCCGGGGAGATGCGTTCGATCCCAGGTTGGATACGATCGTTCGCGTCCAGGCGCGAAACCTTCGCGCCAAGCTGGAGAAATACTATGAGACCTCGAACGACGAGGATGGCGTGCGCATCGATCTGGCGCCGGGTTCCTACGTGCCGGAGTTTCGCGAATTCGATCCGAGTGGGAAAGCGATCGGCAAGAGCCGGCCACACGAAGAGCCAGGATCCCTGCGGGCCGTCAGACGATGGCCCTGGCTGGTGGCCGGTGCTTCGGCGGCCGTTCTCGCGGGAATCCTGGCGTTGGTGGTCGCATTCAGGCAGGAACCTCGGGCAGCGACTGTGAGACCGGTCCCTCTCACGAGCTTTGTGGGCTCCGAGCAGCAGCCTTCCCTTTCCCCGGACTCGCGTCAGGTCGCTTTCTCCTGGGACGGCGAGAAGCAGGACAACTTCGACATCTATATCAAGCAGATCGGACCTGGAGGTCTCGTACGGCTTACGACGCACCCTTCGGCGGACACCTGGCCCGCCTGGTCGCCGGACGGCCGCTGGATCGCTTTCCAGCGCGGGGTGACCACGCGGAGGACGGAAGTGCTGATCATTCCCGCGTTGGGCGGCGGCCCTGAGCGGAAAGTCGCCGAGGTGTCGGGGAATCCTGCGCACAAGGGGATGAGTTGGTCGCCGGACAGCCACTGGCTTGCTCTGATGGACTGCTCCGGTCAATGCGGCCTGTTCCTCGTTTCGCTGGCCAGTGGCGAGATGCGACGGATAACTACGCCGCCAACCGGTTATTGGGGGGAAACCACTCCGGCCTTCTCGCCGGACGGCAAAAGCCTGGCTTCTGTACCACGTGTGGGCGATTTTGGAGGCGAGGTGTTCCTTCGTAGCCTGTCGGATGACCTGCGGCCACAAGGAGGAC
>JBJXGR010000402.1:0-32811 GCA_046160045.1 Bryobacteraceae bacterium | reverse complement strand
CTCCGCATCCAGAACGCCGGATGGGAGGAGGCCGGCGTTCTCGCCTTCGGCGACCACCGCCGCAAGGCGGGCGGCATGGAGACCTTCCGGATCGTCCGCCAGGTAGTTTCGAACGGCGGCAGCCTGCTCGCACAGAGAGAGACTCAGCCAAGCGCAGAATGCCTGTGGATGGGAACCACGGAGCGCAGGGCCGGAATCGGAAGGGAAGCGATGGCCCATCAGCCGGGCGAACGGGTTTCCCGAGTCCGGGACGATTTCGAGGCAACCGCTTCGCGGCCAATCGGAATCAACGAAACCTGGTGGACTCCGCAAGTGTTGACTCCCTTTACGAACCAATAGCAAATTGCAGCGGGCTCGACAAGCCCAAGGCCGGGTGATGGCTCTTGGGAGGTCTTGGTCGAACCGGATTGCGCGAGGTGACCCCAGTCACGGATTTGACGCTGCCCTTGCGCCACACTGAAAGGGAGATGACAGAACCTTACCTCTATGTCGCCGACCTGCGGCAACATGCCGATGTGCCCGAGAACGGCATTCTTTCCAGGACTCTCCAAACCGACGACCGCACCAAAATCATTCAGTTCACCTTCGCGCCCGGCCAGGAACTTTCGGCGCACACCGCCCCTTTCCCCGCAACTCTTTATTTCATCGAGGGCGAGGCCTCCCTGCTGCTGGGAGACGACCGGAAGGACGCCGCCGCGGGCACCTTCGTCTACATGACTCCCAATCTCTCCCACGGGATCAAGGCCAGGACAAAGGTGGTCATGCTGTTGACGATGGTGAAGAATCCGCCGGCGGCGAAGTGACGCGATGTGGCCGAGGGAACACGGCGCGTGGTCGATGCTGGCCCAGCCCTTTCTGTGCGCGCTGATCCTGGCGCGGTCATTCCACTGGTCCGTAGTCGTTGCGGCGGCCGCCGTCGTGACGGCGTTCCTGATGCGTGAACCGCTGGTGGTGCTGGCCCGCCAGCGATTCGTGTGGCGGGAACGCAAGCCGGAGACCGCCGTGGCGAAACGCTGGTTGGCCTGGGAAGCCTTGCTGCTTGCCGCCGCGAGCGCTGCGCTCCCCCTGCGTTGGCCCTGGGCGTTTCTGTTGATCATGGGCGCGGGAACCGTGCTGCTGACGTCGGCCGCGGTGTGGATGACGGTGAGGAACCTCCAGCGGTCGACCTGGCTGCAACTGACGAGCGCCGCCGCGCTCTCGGCGACCGGCCTGGCAGCGTGCGTTTCAGCAACCGGGGAACTGCGTCCCTGGGTGTGGCCGCTGTGGGCAATGACTGCGGCCCACGCGGCGGCCGGCATCCTGGTGGTTCATGCGCGATTGGAAGCGCGTATCGCCACCCGGAACCGGAAACCGCTCGCGCCTCGATTCCGATTTCCGGCTCAGGCCATGCAGGGAGTTCTTCTGGCCGGTGCGCTGCTGTGCATAGGCACTGGCCGGATTGCGCTATCCGGAGCATTGCTGTTGTCGGCGGCCGTGCACCTGTGGGACCTTCACAGCCTGACAAAGGCCGGTTCCCTGGCCACGCCGCTGACGACAATCGGGCTTCGGGCCATGAATCTGTCGATCGTGGTTTCGGCCCTAGTCGTGTACGGGCTCTGGTGAGGCGGCCAGGGAGAGTTCCTCCGCCAGCGCTTCATACTTGCGGTGCACCGCCGCGTTGATCTTTTCGTTCGACTCGTCGTTGAAGATCGCGTCAACCCTTTCGAAGTCCGCCGCATCGAGCGCCTGGTAGGCCATCTGAAAGAGCACGTTGTCCTCCTTCTGGATGTGCGCGCGCAGCAGTTCCACGTAGGCGAAACCGTTTTCCCGAATGGCTGCGATCGCCCCGGCGTTGTTACTGGCGGCGGCGGCGAGGTTGTCCCGGATTTGCGCCAGGTACGAGCGCCCGGCCTGGTGTTCGTACAGCATCATCCCGACCGGCCCGGAATCCCTGGGAAACCCCTTCTGGTTCAATGCGGGAAACAAGGTGTCCTCTTCCTTGAAGTGATGACAACTGTCGGCGTAGACGCGGAAGAAGTCGAGAGCCTTGGCGAAGAAGTCCTCCGGGAACGGCGGCTCGCCAAGGTGTCCAAGCCGGATCTCCAGGGCGCGCAGCACCCGCTCGATGACGCGGTGCTCGTTCATCAGGGATTGGACAGGATGAATGGTGGGCATGTAAAACAACCTCCAAAACGATCGTGCGCTCTCCCCGGCCGGGTGTCGGTGACTCGCGTCACACATCGCGATGGCGCAGCCAGCGATTGGCGGCGAGAACCGGGAGCGCCACCCAGGCACAAAGGCCCGCGAGCAACAGCGCGTGGCTCGCGGCCGCGCCTCCGAACGCCTTCACCAGCGCCGCGCCGGCGGCGCCGAAAATCGCAGGGTCGCCCATCGCGAGTAGTGCCGAAACCCTGGCCAGGTCCACGGGATTCCCAAACAAAGACCACAGAATCATCTGGTTGGCAAGCCGTTCACGCAGCAGGAAGCTCATCCCGATGACCACGAGGTCATAGAACAGGACAAAGAAGAACCAGAAGAACAGCGCTGCTCCAAACGCCCGGACGCGCGTGGCGGCGGCCACGGCCACCAGGCAGCCGAGCGCCAGGAACACCGCTTCCAGAAGCAGCGACACGCCCACCATGGCCAGGAATCGCAGCAAGCCGTCCGTGCCGGCCGCCGTGGCGATGAGCAGTCCGGACAGGCCGAAGCCGGCCAGCGTCGCGGTGCCGAGCGAGACGAACAACCCGGCCAGCTTGCCGATCAGAACCGAACTCCGTGAGATGGGCTGCGAGAATAGCAATTCCTGCGCGCCCCTCTCTCCGGAAAGGCTGAGTGTCGACATGGTGAGAGCGACGATCGGCGCCAGGTAGAGCACGAGATTCAACAGGCTGGCCGCGGTCCGCTCGAAGCTCTGGATGCCCACGGAACCGGCTGTGACGAGGCCGAAATAGGAAATGGCAACGGCGAGGGCTGCGAAGATCAGCGCAAAACTGGCGGTCCAGCGGCTGCGCGCCTGAATGCGGAGTTCCAATCCGGCGATGGTTCTGATGGCGTGCATATTCATGCGTCTACTCCTGGTCTCATGGTCTGATCTTTGCCACGACGCGGAATCCGAGGTCGTGAATGCGGTGGCTTGGCTCGAACGCATCCCGGTAGGCCAGATACAGGAAAGCGATGCTGGCGCTGTACCACGATCCGCCTCGCGCGGTTCGCTGCTCGCTCAGGTCCTGGCGATTCCGCTCGACCTCTGAGTAGGGCTTCTCCCGGCCGAACGGCCGGAAGGCCGACATCGTCCATTCCGCGACGTTGCCCGACATGTGATAGAGGCCGTACCGATTGGGGGAAAAGGACGCCTTGGTTGCCGCGAACCCGATCACCGGGACGGGCGCGTCCGGGTTCTTCTTCCAGTTGTAGAGTTTGGTCTCGGCGTCGGAGATGCGCATGCCGAGGCCATAGTCGAAGCCGTCGGGACCGCGAGCCGCCTTCTCCCATTCGGCGTCGGTCGGGAGTGAGTACACCCAACGGCCCTGGCCGGTTCTGTCGGTCATCCAGCGGCAGAAGGCCGCGGCTTCGAACCACGTGACGCCGGTGACGGGCTGATCGGGCTGGCCGAAGCGGGGGTAGCCCGAGTCGTTCGGGTTGAGACGCGCGCTCGATTCACTCCGGTTCGAGTGTTTCCAGCGTGCGCCGGCTTCGGTCCAATGGCGATCGCCCGGCCAGCCGTTCGGGTCGTCGAGGAAGAGGCGGAACTCGGCGTTGGTGACTTCGGACTCCGCCACGTAATAGGTAGTCAGCCAGAAGTAGTGGGGCTCGCGAGGGTTGGCGGAATCGCCGATGACGAAGTGACCGCTGGGCACGGGCTTGAATGCCGGAGAGCCCGGGAGCAGGACGGGAGGAGGCTGTTGGGGCACGGCCCGAACGGTGATGGCGAAAGACCCGTCATGGTCGGGGCCGCCGCGATAGCTCATGAGGGGAACCGGCCAGTAGAGATGGTCTCCGGCAGTGACAAAATAGCGTCCCTTCGACAGCCACCGGGGCAGGCTCGAGGTCTCGGCCGAAGCCTCGGAAAGCCGGCCGCCGGCGCGAAACAGCCGTGCGCGGGCGCCTGCAGCCGGGGGAGTGATGGTCACCAACGTTTCGTCGCGGTCATAGTGCTGCTGCTCGAAGCGCTCCTGCTCCGCCCAGCGAGCCGCGACGATGCCTCCGCCCGCCAGAATCAGCGCCGCCATCGAGCCCGCAGCCAGATATCCACGCTTCATCACCTCACACTCACTTGCGCATTTCGGAAAACGTCAGGACCGTGCCGTCCACAGGTTTTGCGAACGCGGCGGCGGCGGCGCTGTCGCCAAACGCCGCATAGCCACCGCCCATCGGCGTTGCCAGCCTGGCCGACCTGACGAAGTACGCCTGTTCCGCTTTCAACCACCGGCGTGCCTCGTGATCCATCACAAACATGGCCGCCACCGGCCGCTCCCTACCTTTTCCCGCGAGGAACCGGAGCATACAGCGGACATCGTCGAACTTGAACTCGTTCTCGTCGCTGTCGAGGATCTCGGCGGCGAATTGCTTTTGCGACACGGCCATGCGGCACACGGCGCACATGTCGGAATCCTCGATGTCAACAGGTTGCAGGCGCCTGGTCCCGCACCCGGAACTCGCCAGGATCAGGGAGGCGGCGAGAGCCATCGTGCTTTTCCACATAACGCATGTAGATCCTTTCGAGCGACGGCTGCTCGGTATGAAAGCCGGCCACGATCGCTCCCGCCGTCTGGAGCGCTTTGAGAATGTCGAGACGAAGGCCCGCCGGCGCCGTCACCACAAGGTGACTCCCGTCAACCGACGCGCCGGCGGCGCCGGCAAGCCGGGCGGCGCCGATCCACCGGGCCGCCTCCTCCACGCGGACGAACATCCGGCACCCGGCTTCCGCGGAAGTGCGGAGGGCGTCGATCGTCTCCACCGCCATCAGCCGGCCGTTGATCAGAATGCCGACGCGATCGGCAAGTTGTTCGACATCGGCAAACACGTGCGTCGAGAACAGGATGGTCTTGCCGGATTGCTTGACCTCAGTCAGCGAATCGCGGAAGTCGGCCGCTCCCCGTGGATCGAGGCTGACCGTCGGCTCGTCGAGAATCAGCACGGGCGCGTCCGGAAGACTGGCGACGGCCAGTCCGAGGCGCTGTGTCATGCCGCCGGAGAACTGTTTGATCAGCCGGCCGGCGTCGGCGCCGAAATGAAAGCGCTCGATCGCCCAATCGACGCGCTCCGGGGGCAGCTTGCGGAGCCGGCAGTAGAACTCCAGCACTTCACGCGCCGTCAGGTGATCTTCAAACGTGACCCGCTGCGGCAGGTAACTGGTGAGCAAACGCGCGCGCACGGGCTCGCGGCGAGCCGCGATGCCGTCGACGTAGATCTCGCCCGCGGTGGGCAGGGCAAGACCCACCAGGCACTTGATGGTGGTCGTCTTTCCGCTGCCGTTGGGACCCAGTAGCGCGAACGTCTCGCCGGCCGGCACCTCGAACGAAAGGTCATCGGCGGCGCGCAACTCGCCGAATCTCTTGGTCAGATGTTCGACGCGGATCATGAAAATCTCCCCTTGGCGAGCAGCAGTACGCCGCACGCCACCATCGAGATGGGTATCGCCAATCCGGCGACCCCACCGTCGGTCCCTTCATCGGGCATCCGCACCGGCAGCGACGCAGGCCTGACCAACGGACGGCGGTCGATTTCCTTTGATCCTTCCAGCACCGGAAACGCCCTCTCGGCGAAGGCCAGCGCCTGCGAGGCCGGGCTGAAGAAGTACAGCCGCAGGCGGGGATAGTTGCCCTCCAGGTGTTCGAAGAAATTTTGAATGCGGTACGGCACGTCGCCGATTCCGTCGGCGTCCAGATCGTAGCCGTCGTACTCGCTCCAGTAGTTCCCTGCCTGTTCGGTGTTCCAGGCCGTGTCCGTGCGCTTGCCGACCAGCCAGATCGGGCTCAGGTTGCCGGTGAAGTTGTTGCGCGTGAAGCGGTTCCTGGAACAGCTGGCGAAGATCTCGATGGCGATGTCGTTGGCCGCCACCAGGTTCTCCCGGAACTCGCTCGAGCGCAGCGTCTCGAGAAACAGGCCGACTCCGTTGTCGGCGATGACATTCTGCTCCACCACAAGGTCGTCGCTGTCCTGAAAAAGAATGCCGAAGGAACTGAAGCCTCGGTTGTGAATGAACGAGTTTCGCCGCAGGCGGATGTTGCGCGAGTACATGATCGCCGCGCCCGCCACGTTGCGCTCGAAGACGTTCTCGTCGAACTCGTTCGAGTTCGAGTACATGTAGTGCAGGCCGTAGCGGACTCGCGACACGTGGTTCCGGGCGATGCGGCTGCGATTGGCGTTCTGCAGGTACAGTCCGTCGCGCATGTCGGCGACGCGGTTGCCGTCGAAGACATTGTCCTCGGAGTCGTAGACATGGATCCCGGCGCCGCGCTCGCCGAGTTCCAGGTGGCGGCGTCCCGTGATGCGGTTGCCCCGAACCGTATTCCCGCTGGAGCGCAGCAGGTAGACGCCGAACAGGACATCGCGCAGTTCGTTGTCCACAATGGCATTGCCGCCGGACTTGAGCAGAATGCCGGAGTCCTCGTCCATCAGCATGCCGCCGGAGCGCTCGATGACGAGTCCTTTGACGACGCACCCCGGGGCCGTGATGGTGACGACGCTTCCCGCGCCTGTTCCGCGGATGATCGGTCCGCCCGCGCCTTCGAGGGCTACGGGCTTGTGCAGCACGAGGTTCCCCTCGTAGCGTCCAGCGGCGATCCGCAGGACATCGCCCGGAGCGGCGGCGTCCACGGCGGCCTGGATCGAGCGAGACTCCTGCCCTACCTCCAGCACACGGGCATGGACAGCCACCGCGAGACCGGCGGCGATGAACGCGGCGCGCATCATGCCTTGGACTCCCGCCGTATGGAGATGATCATCGCGACGATCAGCAACACCACGAACCCCGCCATGAAATACGATGCAGCGGCCGGAAACGTATGGACCGTGAAGTTGGCGAGTTGCTTCGTGCCGAATAGCGGCGGCGTGAAGGGCGCCACTTTCACCGAGGCGGTGGGATCCAGATTGTGCCCGTATTGATAGAGGCGGTGATAGAAACTCCACAGCGAGAACAGCCCGAAGTAGCCGAACGTCACGATCAGATCCACCAGCTTGGACATCTTGCCGATCACCGCCGCTCGAAGGGCCAGGATGGCGAACAGCCCTGTAGCCAGCGGCAGCCAGTTGAATTCGGCGAAGTCGCTTTCGAGCAGGGGGCGCATGCCGATGTAGTGATTCAGTGTGTTGATCTCACGCAGGTCGTCGCGGTCCCGTGTCATGCCTCCTTCCAGCTTGTAGGAGTAGATGTCCAGCAGCAGCCCGTCGGGGAACTGGTTGGAGTAGAGCGTCATGTTCCACAGCGGCAGCAGGTACGTCGGGATCATCAGCGTGGCCGCAACCAGAATCAGGACACGGCTGCGTAACGTCAGCGGAGTATCGAAGAAGCGTTCTGCCCGTTCGAGGAAGGGCGCCGAGGTTGAACTCATGGAGACCTCCTGGGGAGACCGGTTAGACCCGCTCTCCCCAAGCTCTGGTGTGGTTTACGACAACTACCACGATTACTCTGTGCCACCGGCCGAAATCGCGCGTCTTGCCGGAGCCGCGACTATCTTCTGAGCCGCGAGTATCTTCTGAGCCGCGACCGTTAGGGAGCGGTGGCTGTCTATCCGGTTTTTTCACAACCCCGTAAGGGAGCGGTGACAACTGGGCGGAACCCGGCCACTGCCACCGCTCGCTCACGCTCGCGGCTCCGTCAGTTGAGGGCGCGCGGCTCCGATCGGGCGCCCTAGTCGCTGCCCGCCGGATTCCCGGCGCGCTGCCGCGTCTTGGCCGTTGCCCGCCCTTTCCCGGGGACGGCGCTGATCACCCCTCCCTTTGGCTTCACCAGCAGATAGCCCTGCATCTCCTGGTGCAACGCGGAGCAGAAGTTCGTGCAATAGAAGGGGAAGACGCCGGGCTTGGAGGCGACGAACTCGACGGTCTTGGTTTCTCCCGGGTCGACGACGACGTTCATGTTGTATTCGTTCAGCCCGAATCCGTGCAGCTCGTCGGTGGTCTGCTCGATGTTGGTGATGTAGATAGTCACCTTGTCGCCCTGGTTCACCTCGATCGCGTTTGGCTCGAAGCTGCTCCGGACGGCGATCATCTTGACGGTCACGTTGGCGCCGGCGCGATCGATCTTGGCGTCCTTGACGTCCCAGATCGCTTGCGGATGTTTGTTCTCCGCCTTCGAGTAGACTTCGATCGGCTTCAGCTTGTCGGCCTTGATGATCTGGGCGTAGTGCGGCTCGGGTTCGGTGAACGCATCGTACAGCAGCTTCATCTTCTCGCCGTCGATGCCGATCAACTGGGATGCTTCCGGCTGCGACGGGCCGACGCCGAGGTGACGGCCATGCGACAGCTTGTTGAGCGCCACCAGGTACTTGCCTTGCGGATGCGCGGAATCGCCTTCCGCCGTGGTCAGGTGCCCGATGTTGTACGACACCGGGATCTTGTCGACGATTTCCCACGTGCCGAGCTTCCACTTCGCCACCGCGCTTTCGACAAACAGGCTGGTATAGGCGAAGCCCTTGTCGTCGAATTGGGTGTGAAGCGGGCCCAGCCCGACGTTGACTTCGGCATCCTTTATCGCCTCGTATTTCAGCACCGGGATTCCGTCTTCTTCACCCGTGAAGTTCTTTTGCTGGATGGCCGTCTGGATCTTCTCGATATTGAAGACAGTGGTAATCGACTGCAGCTTTCCACTGCCGATGATGTACTTTCCGTCCGGACTGACGTCGACGCCGTGCGGGCTTTTCGAGCAGGGCAGCAGATACACGATGCCCGGCACGTCCTTCGGATCGAGCACCTTGACGCCGCCAATGAGGGTGCCTTTCCCGGCTTTCACCGCCGCCTCGGCGGCCTTCCAGTTGACGGCCGCGATGTAGTCGCGGTCCTTTTGAGTGGAAGTGACCTCCAGTTTGCCCGTGGCGCGCTCGGAGTTGTAGCAGGTCCAGAAACCCCAGCCGTTGCTGGGTCCCTTGCCGGCGTCGCCGAGGTCATAGTCAAACGGCGGCATCAGAACCTCCCAGCCGAGGCTCATGTTGCCGCTCTTGGGATCGATGGCGATGCCGGCGACAATGCCTTTGTACTTGGTGGCGTAGTCGGCGATCGGCGCGAACGTGCCCTTGGGCAGCGGAACCGAGAAGCGAGAGCCGGCCAGGACGTACTCGCTGTTTGGCGTGACGAACGACGAGCAGTGGTTGCCCGACACGTTCGGCAACGGGCCGAGAATCTGTTTGGTCTTGAAGTCTCGGAGATCGACGCGCGCCATGCGGTTGTTGGCGTTGTCGCTGATGAACATCCAGCGCCCGTCGTAATCGCCGTTGGTTTCGCTGATTGCCGGGTGATGCGCGTCTCCCCAGGTGAAGCCTCCCAGCATTTCATGCGATTCCTTGTCGAAGCCGTAGCCGGTGGCCGGATACGGCGTGTATACGGGAATCGTCGAGATGTGCCGCATCGACGGCAACCCGTACACGTAGACACCGCCGCCGTGGCCCCCGGACGCGAACAGATAGTACTCGTCCAGGTCGCCGGGCGCGACGTAGGTGGCCTGAGCGGCCTCCGATACATCTCCTCTCTGGACTTTCGGCTTCCGCGCGCAGCCGGCGCTCGTCACCGTGATGATCAATGCGGCGGCTCCCACCGTCGGGAGCAGCCACCTCCATGTGCGTCTTCCCATCATTGCCTGTCTCCTTCAAAAGATTTTCGAGGCTATTTCTTCGCCCCGGCTTTTTCCGTTTCCTGTTTGCGTTCGTAGGCGACCTTCAACTTCGCGATGGCCTCCGCCTTGTCGGCATCGGTCAACTGGATCTGGGTCGCGAGCACGACCGCCATCGTCCCCGTTGGTTTGCTTAAGAAATCTTCGAGTGTGCGGCCGAAGCGGCTTTGCACATCCGTCACCGCAAGCGCGAGATCGGGGCCGATCTTGGCGGCCGACTCGATGCCGAGCGAGCTGACGTCGTGGCAGATGAAGCATCGCTTCTGGACGAAGAACGCTCCTTCGCCGGTCATCATGCGTTTTTCCTTCTCCAGTTCCTCCGGTGTGGGCAGATCGGCCACCTTGGTGCCAGGGAGGTACTCCGTAGGCAGATCAGTCCGCTTCCAACTCATGACGAGCAGCGTCAGCGCCTGCGATTCCTTGCTGCCGAAGCTGAAGTTGGGCATGATCGATTCGGCCGCCATCGATTTGGGATTCTTGAAGTGCGCGATGTGCCATCCGAAGATGGAAGGCTTGCCCGACATGCGCGAGTAGTCGTACTGCTCGGGCGAATGGTCGCCGATCGACGTGAGGTTCGGGCCCACCTGGCCGCCGCGGCCGTTGATCATGTGGCACGCGCGGCAGCCCTTGTCGCGAATCAGTTGTTTGGAATAGTTCAGGTAATCGGCGCCCTTGGTCTCCCGGTCGTAGCGATGACACAGATTGCAGTTGCTCTGCAGCATCGCCTTGCGGTCACTGACGCTGTAGGTTTTGGCCAGGTCGCTTCCGAGCAGCGGCTGCTCCCAGAACGCCTCGTCCACGGCATGCGCGCCCGCCATGTTCACCGCGTAGCCCTGGCCGCCATGACACACTGTGCAGCCATAACGGCTGAGCGGATGCTTGTCGAGAATCTCCTTGGGGTGCGAACGGTAGGGATGCGGCGCGCTGTCGAGGCCCTTCCACTCGATGCCCTGATGGCAGGTGACGCAGCGGTCCGCGCGGCCCAGCGGCTTCACCCACACCTGCTGGATGCCGGTGGGGATGTTGCGCGCCCGCGCTTCGCCGAACTTCTTGGCCACCAGGTCGTGGAATTCGCTCTGGTAGTCCTTCCACTCGGGAGCGACGTGCCGCCAGTAGAGCCCGCTCACCAGCACCAGGAACGCTACCGCGAATCCCCAGATCAGAACTTTGTCGCGATTGTTGCCGTTCATGGGCATCCTCTTTCAGAAGTGCTTGGGCGTCTCCGGCCACGCTTCCCACGGCCAGTAGAAGTTCCAATAGGGTCCTCGCAGGAAGGTGCCGACAATCGTGAGAATCAGCACCGCGGCTACCAGCGCGAGGAAGACCATGTTCTGCCGCTTGCGGTCTTTGGCAAACCAGACGCCGGCCGCGGCGACGGGGCTCTTGTCGTAGTACGGCCACAACACCAGCAGCGCGACCAGAACTCCGGGAACCAGGATTCCGCCGATGAACGCGCCGTTGATGGTCAAGCTCCCGAGCCGGACCGTCGTGATCGTCACCAGTTCCTGCAGCCACAGGAAGTACCACGGTGCCTTGGCCGGGTTGGGCGTCACTTTCGGATTGGCGGCCTCTTCGAGCGGCGTCGGAACCACCATCGCCAGCAGCGAGGTGATGACGATCGTCACCATTGTCACCAGCAACAGACAACGGGTCAGATTCGGCACGGACTTTACGGTGTACTTGTCTTCGTCGATCGTCGAAGCTTCGACGTGCACGGACCGGCCTTTGGCAATGCCCAACAGCGAATAGGTCTTGGTCTTCACCGGAGCCGACGCGGTTTGTTTCAGTTCCAGCGCCAGATGATCCACCCCGGCAAGGCCGTGATCCTTACGCACGCGCCACATATGCCAGGCGAAGGCAAAGAGCACGATCACCGGCAGGAAGAAGCAATGGAGAACGTAGAAACGGATGAGCGTATTCTGGTCAATCGTTGTCCCGCCCAGCAGGAAGAAGCGGATCTTTTCGCCGATGAACGGCGCGGCGCTGGCGATGTTGGTGCCCACCGTAATCGCCCAGTAAGCCAGTTGATCCCACGGCAGCAGGTAGCCTGTGAACGACAGCAGGAGCGTCGCCAGCAGAAGAACCACGCCGACAATCCAGTTCAGGGGGCGATTCTGTTCCACCCCCGTGCCGTTCTTATAGGCGCCGGTGAGGAACACGCGCACCATGTGCAGGAATACCACCGCCACCATCAGGTGAGCCGCGATGCGATGACTCGCCCTCAGGAACCAGCCGAACGCCACCACGTACTCCAGGTCTTTGATGGACTGGTAGGCCCGCTCCACCGAAGGCACGTAGAGGAACATCAGGATCATGCCGGTGAGGCAGAGGATCAGGAACAGGATCGCCGAGACCGTGCCGAGCCAGAACGAGTAGGAAAAGCTTAAGCTGCGCAGCGTGACTTTGGCAGGGAACCAGTGCAGCAGCAGATTGCGCACGACCGAGTCGCCGGATTCGCGGTCGGATTCCGGCTTCCAGGTCCAGGTGAGCTGCTGCCACAGCGTGCGCTTGGTGGGGGTGGTTTGCATGGCGTTCCTTTACACCGTGAGCCGGAACTTGCGGTCGACCGTCTCGCTGAGATTGACGATGAGGTTGCCGTCCTCCGGCGCCAGTTCCAGCCGGAAGCAGTCGAGCGGCCGCGGCGCGGGACCGGAATAGTTGACGCCGTCGGCCTGGTACTTCGATCCGTGGCAGGGGCAGTGGAATTCGCGCTTGTTGTTCGGGTTCACCATCTTGACGGTGCAGCCCAGGTGGGTGCAGGCGGCCGAGATGGCATAGAAGGTCTTCTGCTCGCGGAAGATGTAGACACGCTGATCCTCGAGGAACGTCCCGCCCTCTGGAAACTGATCGGGCGCTCCGGCCTTGAATCGCTGTGGCTGCTCGTAGAGCACATCGGGCACCAGGGACCGCACCAGCGCATAGCCCATTCCGGTCACGCTCGCCAGAAGCGCGCCCAGCCCGATCTTGTCGAGCCAACTCCGGCGCGTCTGGCCTTCAGCCGGCGGTTTCGCACTCTTCATAGAAAAAGACCTCCATCGTCATGGCATCCGTGGGGCAGCGCACGGCGCACAGGCCGCACCGGATGCATTTTTCGTCGTCCTTGATCATGGCGGAGAGAACGTCTTCGCCCTCGGCATAGAAGCTGCGCACGGCCTCCGGGTCGTCGAGTTCCAGTTGATCGAGCGGAACCAGCTTCAGGCACGTTTCCGGGCACACATCGACGCAGCGATTGCACAGCACGCACTTCTCGGGGTCGTAGATGGTCTGGATGTGGCAGTGCAGACATCGCTCGGCCTGGCGGCGTGCCTCGGCTTCCTCGTACGAGGTCTCGACCTCGGAGATCCCCGTCCGGCGCTGCAGATCGATGGTCGGCGGCGCATGCCGCGGATGCTTCTCATACTGCTCCGGCATGCGATAGCTGCGCGTCGGGACCTTTTCGACCGACAGACGCACCGAGGGGCCCGAGCTGACGCCGCGAAGGTAGTTGTCCACGGAAAGCGCGGCGCGTTTGCCGTTGGCCACCGCTTCGATCAGGTTGCGGGGCCCGAACGCCACATCGCCGCCGGCAAAGACCCAGGGCGCGGTGGTCGCCATCGTGTCGCGATTCACCCTGATCGTCTTTTGCGGCGTCAGCTCGATGCCGTCCTCGGGCCGGAGGAACGAAAGATCCGCCTGCTGCCCGATCGCCAGAACCACCGTGTCCGCTTCCAGCGTCTCCGTCAGGCTGTGGTCGAATTCGGGATTGAAACGTCCGTTCTCGTCGTAGGTGCGCCTGACGCCGATCAGCTCGACCGCGCGCACGCGGCCGCCCTGTCCGGTGAAGCGCTTCGCGCTACGCTGCGGATGAAAGACTACGCCCTCGCGCTCGGCTTCCTCGAACTCTTCTTTCCCCTGTTCGGTTCGCATCACCGGCATTTCGTCGAACGACTCGAGGCTGACCATCCTCACGTCGGTGACCCCGGCGCGAACGGCGGCCCTCGCCGCGTCCAGCGCGTACCCCATCTTTTCTTCCGTGCCTTCTTCCTCGACCGCATGCCGGATCGCCAGGCGCGCCGCGTCGAATGCGACAAAGCCGCCGCCGATCACGATGACCTTCTTGCCGAGTTGGACCCGATAGCCGTGGTTGACGTTGAGCAGGAAATCGACGGCTTTGATCACCCCGTCGAGATGCGCGCCTTCGGTTTCGAGGTCGCGGCCCTTCTGCGTGCCGATCGCAAAGAAGACCGCCTCGAACCCCTCGCCGCGCAACTCGCGCAGGGCGAACCCCTCGCGCAACGCCGTGTTGAGTTTCAACTCGACGCCCAGGCTCAGAATCCGCTCGATCTCTTTGTCGATGACCGGGCGCGAGAGACGGAACTCCGGAATGCCCTGGTACATCATTCCGCCGGGAACATCGGAAGCCTCGAAGACCGTTACGCGATAGCCCATCAGCGCCAGGTCGTGAGCGCATGCCATCCCCGCCGGACCCGCGCCGATCACCGCGACTTTCTGGCCTCGGGCGACATTGCGCCGGCTCTCCCGCAGCAGGGGCAGATGCCAGGGGGTCTTGTTGCCGGGTTCCGTCGCGATCTGGAACAGCTTCTCCTGTGTGTCGGGAATCAGCGACTCGACGCCGAACTTCTCCGTCACGAACCGCTTGAGTGCACGGATGCTCACCGGCTTGTCGATGGCCCCGCGCCGGCACTTGTCTTCGCACGGCGCCGCGCAGATCCGGCCGCAGACGCTGGCGAACGGATTCGGCGACCGCGCCGTCAGATAGGCTTCCTCGAAACGGCCCTCGGCGATCAGTTGAACATATCTGCCCGCGTCGGTCTTTACCGGACAGGCCGCCTGGCATGGAACCATGTCCTTCCAGAACTCGATGTCCGGCACCCCGGTGCGGTAGCGGATTCCGTTCGCCGTGTCTGCCATGGGATCTCAAATGCATCATGCGGCCAGCGGCGTCCGTCCGTCGGTGACTGCGGTCACGCGGATGCCGAATCTCCAGGAAAGGTGACCTGAGTCACCGACCCCGGGCCGGTGGCGGCCGCACCATTGGTTTGTGAGGTCCGGTAACGCGCAGATCGTCGCACGCGGAGAACCAACGGACGAAGTGGCGTTGGACGGCGCGCTCGATACTCAGGCAAAGAAGACCTGGATCCGCCGCAGGCGCCTGGACCGCTCCCAATTGATTCGCCGCTGCGTGCAGATGGCTTTTCTGGCGCTGAATCTCTATATCTGCGTAGGGTTTTACCTCTTCGTCCGGCAGTTTGAGACCGGCGTCGCCCGGGGGCTGAGCCGGCCTCCCGGCGTCGAGGGCTGGCTGCCCATCGCCGGAATGATGAATACAAAGTACTTCCTGATGACCGGCGACGTGCCGCTGATTCATCCGGCGGCGATGTTCCTCTTCATGACCTTCGTTTCGATGTCTTTGGTGCTGAGGAAGGCCTTCTGCGGCTGGCTGTGTCCGGTGGGAACGGTCTCCGAGTACCTGTGGAAGTTCGGCCGCGAGACGTTTCGCCGTGTCTTCTACCTCCCGCGTTGGCTGGACATCGGGCTCCGCAGCCTGAAGTACATCCTGCTGGGGCTCTTCCTCTATGCCGTGGGCTCGATGTCGGCCCATGCGATTGCGGCGTTTCTGGAGTCACCGTACGGCCTGGTGGCGGACGTGAAGATGCTCAACTTCTTCCGCTTCCTGAGCCCAGGGGGCGCGGTGGTCGTGGGCATTCTGGTCATTGGGTCGATCTTCATCCAGAATTTTTGGTGCCGCTATCTTTGCCCTTACGGCGCGCTGATGGGACTGGCGGCGCTGGCGAGTCCGCTTCGCATCCGCCGCACGCCGGAAGCCTGCATCGATTGCGCCAAATGCGCCAAGGCTTGCCCCTCGCGGCTACCGGTGGACCGCCTGGTCCAGATCCGTTCGGCCGAGTGTCTGGGCTGCATGGAGTGTGTCGCGGCCTGCCCGGCGGAAGGCGCTCTCGACATGGCAGTGGTGGCAACCCGCCGAGGGATTCCGCCGGCGATGATGGCCGCGCTCGTGCTGGCCTTGTTCGTTGGCGTCGTCGGGTTGGCCAAACTCACGGGGCATTGGGACAGTCCGATCCCCGAAGCCGTATTTCAGCGCCTCGTTCCTCTCGCGAACGAGTTCGCGCATCCGTAAGCAAGCCAACGGAGGGTGGGCCATGGCGTACTTCATTACGGACAACTGTACGGCCTGCGGCGACTGTCTGACCGTGTGTCCTACCGATGCGATCCGGCCCTCGCAGGACCGGCCCCGCATCGTGCGCGACCTGTGCACCGAGTGCGTCGGATTCTCGTCGGCGCCGCAGTGCGTTCCCGTCTGCGAACCCGCCGCCATCGTCTTTGACGAGTCGCCCTGGCCTCTCGCCCGGGCGCGGACGTGACCCGACACAGGGCGCAGCCCCACTGAAGACGCCCGGCTTGTGGCGAACATTCGGCGAATCTGGGGACGGCGCCACCGGACACGGGCCCCCTCCCTGACGGTCGGGGCTGCGCGCCAGCCGGGGCGTGCGGTATCTGAACTGTTACGAAGGCCGCTCAGGTTGGGGCGATGACTTGCGGCGCTGCTTTCCCATCAATGCCCGGAACGGCTCGACCCACTGGCCCGGCAATTCCCTCGGATAGCGCTCCACTCCCTCGAATCCCAGCCGCTCCGGATCATGATCCGGCAGATGCGCCGTTCCGAACATCCAGTCCCAGACGCTCAGCGTCAGTGCGAAGTTCCGATTGACGGGGCCGCTGTCGGGATGATTGTGATGCCACAGGTGCATCTCGGGCGAGTTGATCAGGTACTTCAACCACCCGATCCGCCAGCGCAGATTGGCATGGGCAAAGTGCCCGATCAGAGTATCGAACACCCCCACGGCCAGCGCCGCATCGCCGCGGACGCCCAGCAACGCCGTCGGTGCGTACAGCAGTGCGTTGTACACGAGAATCTCGCCCCAATGAAAACGCCAGTCGCCGATCCAATCCATCTCGACAATGCTGTGATGCACTTTGTGGAACTCCCACAGCATGGGTGTTCGATGCAGCAGGTTGTGGATCAACCACTTCAGGAAGTCGATCGAAACCAGCAGCGCGCCGAACTGCGCCCACCACGGGTACTCGGCCAGCCAACGCCGCGCAAACACGGTATCGAGCGTCCCCAACCACAGAACGGTAAAGTAGCCGAGCAGGACCCCGAAATACCTGCTGTTGAAGACAAGATAGGCGGCATCGCTGAGCCAACCGGTGCGCAACAGCGGTTGGCCGGCCACCCGGGGCCATCCGCGCTCGAGTGCGATAAACATCAGCGCCAGTAGCGCCAGCCAGTGATAGTAGCTCAACACCTTACTTCCATTATGAACGGGGCGCCCGGCAGTCAGCCTGCCTGGTTATCCGCGGCCCCGTCCCCGCGCCTGAAGCGGAAAGCTCCCCAAGGTCTCCCAGCCGTAGTATCATCCGAGGTTCTCATGCTTCTTCGCACGTTCTCCTGTTTGTTTGGGTTCTCCCTGCTGCTTCCAGCCGCCGCCGAGTGGCCTGTCTCGACCGGTGACAGCGGCTCGTCGCGCTACTCACCGCTGCGGCAGATTCATACCGGAAACGTAGCGCGCCTCGAGGTTGCCTGGACCTACCGGACCGGCGATGCGACCGATCGGCCTGTCACGTCCATTCAGTCCACTCCCATCGTCGCGGGGGGCGTGATGTACCTCTCGACGCCTCGGCAGAAGGTCGTCGCGCTGCGTCCCGACACGGGCCAGCCTCTGTGGACCTTTGACCCGTACGCCGGCTCCGACGACGAGCGCCCCCGCGGGGTGAGCCGCGGCGTTACGTATTGGACCGATGGCAAGGAGCAGCGAATCTTTCACTCGTACCGGACCTGGCTGGTCGCGCTCGATGCGAAGACCGGCAAGCCGGCGGCGGGTTTCGGCAAGGACGGCCAGGTCGACCTGACCCAGGGGCTCGGCCGGGATATCCAGGGCTTGCAGTACTACGTCACCAGCCCCGGCGTCATTTACCACGACCTGCTTGTCCTGGGTTCGACTACGGGCGAAGGTCCGCGCCCCGCGGCGCCCGGGCACATCCGCGCGTTCGACGTCCGCACCGGACAACAACGTTGGATCTTCCACACCATTCCCCACCCCGGCCAACCGGGCTACGAGACCTGGCCGAAGGACGCCTGGACCCGCTCCGGCGGAGCAAACGACTGGGGCGGTTTGAGCGTCGACCCGAAGCGCGGCTGGGTCTTTGCCGCGCTCGGCTCGGCCGCCTTCGATTTCTGGGGCGGCGACCGGATCGGCGACAACCTCTACGCAAACTGTGTCGTCGCTCTCGACGCGCGAACCGGAAAGCGCATCTGGCACTTCCAGACCGCCCGTCATGACGTATGGGACTACGACCTGCCCACCGCGCCGGTTCTCGCCAGCTTTCGCCGCGACAAACGGCGGGTGGATGCGGTCGTCCAGATGAGCAAGCAGGGGATCGTCTTTGTGTTCGACCGGGTAACCGGCAAGCCGGTATTCGGAATCGAAGAGCGCCCGGTTCCGGAGTCCGACGTCCCGGGGGAAGTGCTCTCCAGAACCCAGCCCTTCCCCCTGAAACCGGCTCCGCTGGTGCGGCACGAATACAACGAAGCCGAGATCACCGACATCACCCCGGAGAAGCATGCGTATGTGCTCGAGAAATTCCGGCAGATCCGCCATGGAAAGATCTACACGCCTCCGAGCTATCAGGGCACGGCCGTCTTTCCGGGATTCGGAGGTGGCGTGAACTGGGGCGGCTCCGCGTATGATCCCGCGAGCGAGACCGTTTTCGTCAACACCAACGAGATGATCAACCTGCTGAAGTTGAAAGAACCATCGGCCGGCGCCCCGTTTAAGGTTGATTTCGAAGGCTACAACCAACTCACAGATGACGAGGACTACCCAGGCGTCAGGCCGCCCTGGGGCAACCTGCAGGCGATCCATCTGCCTACCGGCGAGGTGCGCTGGAAGGTGGTCTTTGGCGAGCATCCGGAGCTGACCGCGCGCGGCATCCCCAAGACCGGCACGATGAATTTCGGCGGGCCGATCGTGACGGCGGGCGGCCTGCTGTTTATCGGCGCGACGCAGGATCACAAGTTCCACGCCTACGACACCAAGACGGGCAAGATCCTGTGGGAGGCTCAACTCGAGACCGGCGCCTACGCCACGCCCTGCACCTACGAAGTGAACCGGCGGCAATACGTCGTGGTCGGCGTGGGAGGCGGGCGCTGGAAGAGCCCTGCCGGCGATGCGTTTGTGGCGTTCGCCCTTCCGGAAGGCGCCGGCAAATGAAGTGGCTGGCGTTGCTGATGCCGGTGGCGGGACTCCTGGCTCAGCACGAACCGAAGCCTCCCGTGGGCGTGGCGCCCCCGCAGCCCATCCCGTACAGCCACAAGCTGCACCTCGGCCTCGGACTCAAATGCGTGGAATGCCATAGGGGAGTCACGGAGAAAAGCGCGGCCGGCTTGCCCGCCGAGAGCCTCTGCATGAACTGCCATCGCGCCATCAAGACCGATGGCCCGGCCATCGTGACGCTCGCACGGTTCCACCAGGAGAAGAAGCCGGTCCCCTGGGCGCGCGTGTATCTTCTTCCCAATTTCGTGTACTTTTCGCACAAGCGGCACCATGTGAAGGCGCGGATCGAGTGCGCCGAATGCCACGGCGATCTGGCCTCACAGGAGGTCGTGCGAAAGGAAAGGCCGATCGGCATGTCGGCCTGCATGGCGTGTCATGATCAGCGGAAGGCCAACAACAACTGCGATGCGTGCCACGTGGCCCATCCCCGGTAGTTGAGAGCCCACGGCGTCAGCCGTAGGGTTGTGCTTCTTCGGAGCCGCGACAGTTCCTTCAGAGCCGCGACCGTGAGGGAGCGGTGGCGGTGGCGGCTGTTCCCGATTTCCGCGCACGTTTTCAATCGTCCGATTGCGTTCCTTCGGAAGCCGTGACCGCGCCATCCGTACCACAACGTAAAGCTGTGAACAAATCGGGGATGGAGAGCCACCGCTCCCTAACGGTCGCGGCTCTGTTTGGGGGGTCGCGGCTCCAGAGTCCGCTCACTCCAACCCCGCTGTGGTAGCCTACTGCCATGCGTTTGTGGTTGCTTGGTTTCTTGTTTTGCGCGGTGGCTTTCGGCGCGAAGACTCTCGATCTGTACTTTATTGACGTCGAGGGCGGGCAGGCGACCCTGATCGTCTCTCCGTCGGGCGAGTCCATGCTCGTCGATGCCGGGTGGCCGGGATTCAACGGCCGGGACTCCTCCCGCATTGCCGATGCCGCCAAACAGGCCGGCCTCAAACAGATTGACTACTTCGTTGCCACGCACTACCACCTCGATCACGTCGGCGGCGTTCCGGAGGTCGCGGCCAGGATCCCCATTGTTCACTTCGTCGATCACGGACCCAGCGTGGAGAGCGGCAAGAATCCGGACGAGTTGTTTGGCGCCTACAAATCCGCACGGGACAAGGGCAAGCACATCCAGGTGAAGGCCGGCGACCGTATCCCGATCAAGGGTATCCAGGCGGTGGTGGTGTCGGCCGCGGGCGACCGTCTGCCGAAGGCGATCAATGGAGGCGGAGCGGCCAATCCGCTCTGCGCGAGCAAATCCGAGAAGGCTCTGGACAAATCCGAAAACGCGCGCTCCGTGGGAGTCCTGATCACCCTGGGGAAATTCCGGTTCCTCAATCTGGGCGATCTCACCTGGAACAAGGAGAACGAGTTGGTCTGCCCGAACAACCTGCTCGGCAGCGTTGATCTTTATCTCACGACGCATCACGGCATGGACGCCTCGGGTCCCGAGACGGTGGTGCACGGGATTCGCCCGCGCGTGGCGGTGATGAACAACGGGGCGACCAAAGGCGGCTCGCCCGGCGCTTTTCAGGTGTTGAAAGCGTCTCCCGGATTGCAGGACGTGTGGCAGGTTCACTATTCTCTGCCGGCCGGCAAGGAATTCAACGGCGACGAGAAGCTGATCGCCAACGTGGACGAGAATTGCAAGGGATACGGACTGAAGGTCTCGGCGAACGGGAAGGCCGAGTTTACGGTCACCAACAGCCGCAACCAGTTCTCGAAGACGTACAGGCCATAGACCGCTCGAGAACAGCCGTTACCGCGAGCTTTCCGCCGCCTTCAGCCAGTTCGAGACGACCACGATGGAAGGCTGCTCGGCTTGCTCCTCCAGGGTGTTCACCAGGAATTTGGTGCCCGCCTTGTTCGGTACGTAATTGGTGCGAAATGGGTTCACGCCAGCGGGAAGGCGGACGGGAAATAGTTCGACCGGCGCCGACGCGACTCGGGCGCCACCGTTCACCACAGTCACTGCCATGAGCTTGCCGCTTTGGGAAATGTAATACAGCTCCCGCCCATCACCTCGCCACCGCGGTTCCGAGCCGCCCGCGGTGGACACCTGCCACCGGTCATTCGGTTTCGGGAAGGCCTGCACGTGGACTTCAAATTTGCCCGATTCGTCGGAGGTGAAGGCGAGCCACCTGCCGTCCGGAGATAGATTGCCGTGCATCTCGTTGAAGGGAGTGCGACCTTGAGGCAGAGGCGGGCTGTCACCGGGCCGCAGGACTGCCCAAACGTCATATCCGTTGCTGGTTGATGCGGTATAGATGGTGTAGCCGTTGGAGTAGTCGGACATTAGGAACGCAGGCGACCCATTATGAGCGGCGTGCTCCTGCGTACCGCCAAACCAGAGTTCTTCATTCGTCCCGCCGAATGCGCTTTTGCGATAGACATCCGAAAAGCCCGCGATATTGCTCCTGAAGAGAATTGCCAATCCGTCCGGTGACCATTGGACCCCGGCTTCCGTCATCGGATGAAACGTCGACCGGGTGGCGACTCCCCGGACCATGTCGTGAATCCAGATGTCGGGGGTGTTGGTGGTCGGGTCCACTCGACTGAGTGCAACCTGATTCTCGTCCGGAGAGAGCCGGAAGTCGATGTAGTCGCCCGGGGGATCAATGGCGGACGAAGCACGTCCACTTCGATCGAGCCAGGTCGGGCGCGTGGGTGGGGAGATGGCAGGAGTGAACGCCAGTATCCCGTTGCGGGAAACACTGCAACCGCATTCCCCGCTGCTGGAACCGCCAGCAGGCTGGGCGGCTGGGAATGCTTCCCCTTCCAGAGCCCGCCTGGCTGGGTCAAATCGCTGTGCCATCAGCATCCCACCTTCGAGGAACAACAGATATCCGGGTTCGGCGAATACAGCGCCCCACTCGCTGGATCGCAGCAGTCTGGACGTTGCGTCATCCAAGGAGCTGATGTAGATTCCGCGTTTGGGTAGGTCCGGAACACGTATGGTGTAGATGAATGCGCGGCCATCCGGCAGGAAATGCGGCCAGCGATGGGGGCCTTGGATCTGATCAGGCGAAGTGATGGCAACAGCCGTACCACCCGATGCCGGAACCTTGTAGATTCCTTTGCCCGGCAGCGCGTAAATGATCACCCCTTCCTTGCCCCACGAGCCGCCACGCGGATCAGGAGATCCTTCGGCCACGATCTGCGGCGACCCGCCGCGAGTGTCCACCTTCTTGAGCTTGCTCTGGGCAAAAAATGCTACCCAGTTGCTATCCGGCGACCAGAAAGGCTGAGCCGCTCCACCCGTGCCGGGCAGAAGGCGAGGATTCGTTTCATCCAACCGGCGGATCCACAACTGCGGCGGTCCGCCCGAGGACGCGATGAAGGCCAGCTTCGTTCCGTCGGGAGACAGCGCGAACTGAGTGACGGGCACCGAGGCGAACTGCGAAGCGAACGTGGTTCCAAGCGGAGAGTGAATCTCGTATTGCAGTGCCGGTTGTACGTCCGGCGCTTCGCTCCAGTGCAGGATGGATACGGCAACCAGTGCAATCACGGCGCCTGCCGCAAGCCCGATTCCCATCCGCCAGCCCCAGCCGGTTGCCGGGATTTTCAGGGGCGCAGGGTCGGGGACGTTCTCAGCCAATCGCTGCAACTGAAGCTTGACGTCGTGGACCGTCTGCCAGCGCTCATCCGGATCTTTCTTGAGGCAATGGCGGACGATCCAATCGAGAGCGGGGGGATGGGACGGTGCTCGATCGACGAGGCTCGGCGGCTCCTTCTCCAGGATGGCGGCAATTGTGCTGGCAACGCTTTCCCCTTCAAACGGCCGACGGCCCGTAGCCATCTCGTAGAGAATGGCGCCGAACGCGAACATGTCGCTGCGCGTATCGAATGGCTTGCCTTCCAGTTGCTCGGGAGCCATGTATTGGACCGTGCCCACGATGGCGCCCTGCTCGGTGATCGGGCCTGTCAGGGTCGGTTCATCCTGCGTGGGGGCGCGCAAACCGGTTGGCCGCGCCAGGCCGAAGTCCAGCAGTTTCACACCGGACTTGGTGAGCATGACATTGCCTGGCTTCAGGTCCCGGTGCGCCAGTCCCTGGCGGTGCGGGAGTTCCAGCGCCTCGGCAATCTGGATGGCGATGCGCAGTAGCTGTGGCTGGGGGATGGGCCCTTTCCGAAGGCGGTCGGCGAGGGTTTCACCCTCCAGGTACTCCATCACCAGATAGTCGATATCCTCGTGCCTTCCGACGTCATACAGGACGCAGATATTCGGGTGGTTGAGGCTGGAGATCAGCCTGGCTTCCCGCTCGAAGCGCTGGCGCAATTCCGGGCGCGAGGCATGCCCGGCCAGCAGGACTTTGATCGCCACCACGCGATTCAATCGAGTGTCCCGGGCGCGGTACACTTCGCCCATGCCGCCGGAACCGATGGCTGTCGTGATTTCGTAGGGCCCCAACCGGGTGGACGGGGGCAACGGCATGGTTATTGATGATACAACCGGAAGTCTCAAGCTGGCTAGTGGCAGTTTCTGCGAATTGACTGGAGAACCTCACACCAGGCTCACGGTTGAGACGACCGTTACTCGTTCTCCTGGGCTCCCTTTGGCCTTCCCGCCAGACTGAGTTGTCCCGGGTAAGGTACAATCGCTCCACACTCCTATGCCCTTGTCCGCTGGCGTTCGTCTCGGCCCCTACGAGATTCTGTCTCGTCTCGGCGCCGGCGGGATGGGAGAGGTCTGGAAAGCCCGCGACACCCGTCTCAACCGCGTTGTCGCCATCAAGACGATCAACTCCACGGACAAGGACCGGAAACGCCGATTCCTGCAGGAAGCCCAGGCTGCGTCGGCGTTGAACCACCCCAACATCATCACGATTCACGACCTGGTGAGCGACGGCGGCGCCGACTACCTCGTGATGGAGTTCATCCCGGGCCGCACGCTCGGCCAGTTGATCCCGCGCACCGGCATGCGCCTGAACGACGTGCTGAAGCTGGCCATCCCAATTGCCGACGCTCTGGACAAAGCGCACCGGGCGGGCATTGTGCACCGCGACCTGAAGCCTGGCAATGTCATGGTCAGCGACGAAGGCCAGGTGAAGCTGCTCGACTTCGGTCTCGCGAAGCTCACCGAGGCCCTCGACCCGGACCACGACGCCACCCGGACCATCGGTGTTGAAACGGAAGTAGGCGCCATCGTCGGCACCGTGTCTTACATGTCGCCGGAGCAGGCAGAAGGCAAGCACGTCGATTCGCGGTCAGACATCTTTGCCTTCGGCGCGGTCCTCTACGAGATGGTAACCGGGCGGCGCTCTTTCATGGGTGATACCCGAATGTCCACCCTGGCGGCGATTCTGCATCATGATCCCAAACCGCCAAGCGAATGGGTCGACGGATTGCCCCGTGAACTGGAGCGCCTCATCACGCGCTGCCTGCGCAAGGATCCGGCGCGGCGCTTCCTGCATATGGACGATCTGAAGGTCGCGCTAGAAATCTGAAGCAGGAGTCGGAGTCGGGACAACTCGCTGCAGGTGCGCCCAGTCCCGCGAAACCGCGGCGCAGGGTCTGGGCTTGGGTTGCCGCAGGAATGGCCGTGGCGGGAATCGCTGCCGCGGCAGTTTGGCTCACGCGGCCTTTGAAACAGACACCGGAACACGCGCTCGTCGTGACGCCGATCACCAGTTATCCCGGCTCAGAGTCGTCCCCGACGTTTTCGCCCGACGCCAGCCAGGTAGCGTTCACGTGGAACGGGGAAAAGCGGGACAATTGGGACATTTACGTCAAGCTGGCCGATGCGGGAACGCCTCTGCGGCTCACGACGGACCCAGCTAGTGATTCCGACCCCGCCTGGTCGCCGGACGGCCGACTCATCGCGTTCCTTCGGGGCACTGCGGGAGGGAAGAGAGGGGTCATGCTGGTTCCAGCGCTGGGTGGAACCGAGCGCAAGCTGGCGGAGTTGTCGACGGCCGACGTGTTTGGCAGGCCTCTGTGCTGGACGACGGAGAGCAAAAACCTGATCGTCGTGGATCGGCGCGCGCCGGGGGCGCCTTCCGGTTTGTTTATACTCTCGACCGAGACCGGTGAGAAGCGCCCTGATTCCGCCGCTGCCGACTTCGATCGGCGACAGCGAACCTGCTATCTCTCCGGACGGCAGGGCGGTCGCGTTCGCCCGATCGACCAGTTACACCGTCCGCGACCTCTATTGGCTCGCCCTTTCCCCCGATCTGCAACCGGTGCGGGAACCGCGACAACTGACTTTTGACAATCGCGGGAGCGGCAACCCCGCCTGGACTCCAGACGGCCGCGAGATCATTTATTCTTCGAATCGACTTGGCAGCAATACGCTTTGGCGGGTCGCACCCGGCCAGACCGGTGAGCCAAAGCCATTGGCGGGAGTCGGAGACGGAGCGTTCAGTCCCGTGATTTCCCGCGCCGCACCTGGGCGCGCCCCCCGCCTGGCATTTGTAAGCAGCCGCTCTGATAGAAGCATCTGGAGGGTTGCGGTATCCAGCCCACCGAGCAAGGAGGGTCCCACTCCCTTCATCTCTTCTACCCGCAACGAGCTTTCCCCCCAGTTCTCTCCGGATGGAAAGAGAATCGCGTTTACGTCAGACCGCTCAGGAAGCACTGAGATCTGGCTGAGTGACAGCGACGGCTCGCATGCTACGCCTCTGACCTCGTTTCGCGGGCCGATCACTGATTTGCCACGCTGGTCTCCTGACGGGAGGCGAATTGCATTTCATTCCCGGCCGGGAGGCCAAGCGGAGATCTATGTGATCTCCGCGGAGGGTGGCAAACCCCAACGCCTGACCGACAACCCTACCGATGATGTGGCTCCGAGCTGGTCGCGAGATGGGAAGTGGATCTACTTTGGCTCCAACCGAACCGGCGAACACCAGATCTGGAAGATGCCGGCTGCGGGCGGGGCCGCCGTCCAAGTGACGAAGAAGGGAGGGCTCTTCGCCCTGGAATCCCCCGACGGCCGGTTTCTCTACTATACGAAGGTTCGAGGCCGAACCGGACTGTGGAAAGCCGCGGCTGATGGCTCCGAGGAAACCCAGATCGCCGAATCGATTTTCTACCTCAGCTTCACCGTCGAGCTTACGGGAGTCTACTTTCTTCCGGAGGCAGGCATCGATGCCGGCACATCCATTCAGGTAATGGGCTTTGACGGTGGCGCTGCCAGGAAGATTGCAGCCGTCGAAAAGCGTCCTCACACCCACATCAGTGTCTCCCCCGACGGCCGCTGGATTCTCTACGCGCAAAGCTCTCCGCCGGAAAGCGATCTGATGTTGGTCGAGAACTTCCACTGACAACAGCACAGGAAACTCGGGCTCGCCTTGCGAGCTTTTCAGACGACATTCCTCGGCCGCGGAAGCGACGGGTTGTTCAGAGGTCAGGCTGTGGCTCGAACGGCCCATTCGGACGGACATTGGATCTGGTCGCCGGCCTCTTTCGCACGCTGGTAACCTGAAGTTGTGAAGCTCACAATTGAGCTCGACCGGGAGACTGACGGCCGTTGGATCGCCGAAGTTGCGGAATTGAATATCCTGCTCTACGGTGAGTCGAAGCAGGACGCGATCGAGCGAGCTCAGTCGGCCGTCCGCGAGATTGTGCTCGACCGGATCTCTCACCGGGCTGGTGGTCCTCCTGGTTAGAACCGACCCGGCCGGAACGGTGTCAGGTCGAACGTAGGCCTCTGCTCACGGATAATCTCCGACAACAACAACCCGGTGACGGGTCCCAGCGACATTCCCAACATCCCGTGCCCGGTGGCCAGCACCAGGTTGTCAAGGGCCGGCGCTCGTCCGATCATCGGCAGGCCGTCGGGAGTGCATGGCCGAAAGCCGCGCCAAACCTCCAGTTCCTCCAGAGCCTCGACGCCATTCAGATAGAGCGGAACTGCTTTTCGAATCGCTGACACGCGCCGTTGGTTGATCGACCCGTCGAAGCCGGCCAGTTCCAGTGTGCCGCCAAACCGTAGCGTCGAGCCCATCGGCGTGGCGACCACCTTGCGTTCGGTGAACCCCAGCGGAACCGCCGGAAACGACGCCGGCCGTTTGCACGTGATGCTGTAGCCTTTGGCCGGCTGGATGGGCACGTCGACCGGCAAGCAGCGGGCGATTTCGGGAGTCCACGAGCCGGTGGCCAGCACCACGTGCTTCGGCTCGAACTCGACCTTCCCAGCGATGACCCTCGCCACGCGGCCGCCGGCGGTCTCGAATCGGTCCACTCCGATGCCCCGATGAACCCGCGCTCCGATCGCCTCCGCCGCGGCGGCGAGGCCGGTGACAAACTCTCGCGGCTGCAGGTGCGCGTCCTCTTCATGCAGAATTCCGCCCACGACGGAAGCTTGTACCATCGGAGCGATTGAACGGACCTCCTCGATTCCGGCCGCCCGGGCCTTGATGCCGAAGCGGCCCAACAACTCTACCTCCTTCATCCCTTCGGCGATGGCTTCCGCGCTGCGATAGAGGTTCAGGAAGCCGCGCCGATCGTAGAAGAACGAGACGGCGCCCGAGTCGTAAAGCTCGTCGAACAGTCTGCGGCTCGCCTGCAGCAGGTCGCGCAGCGGCGGGATCGCCCGCATGGCTGCGGCCTCGCGCGAAGCCCACGCAAAGCGCGAAAGCCACGCCAGGAACGCCAGATCCGCCCGCGGCTTCAAATAGAAGGGGCTTTCGGGATTCCACATCCATTTGAGTCCCTTCAACAACACTCCCGGCGCGGCCAGCGGCACGCTGTGACTCGGCACAATCAGGCCCGCGTTCCCGTGGGAGCATCCCGATCCGATCTGGTCCTGCTCGATCAGGTCAACGCCCAAACCCGCGCGCCGAAGGTAGTACGCGCAACACACGCCAATCACGCCGCCGCCCACCACCAGCACCTCGGTTTGTATGGCCATAGGTAGATTCTGACGCGGTGAGACGATTAGTGCCAGCGCCGGCCTACCGGCTGAAAACCATTTCAGACGGGGTCACGCCCTGGGCTTTGCAATACTCCAGATATAGCGATCCGTAGCTTAGCGTGACGTAGTCCTGTCTCTTGAAGCCGAGGGCCTTCGCCGTGCGGTCGATCCATCGGGGCGGGCCTTCGAGTTCCAGAAACACGCCGATCGGGGTTTCGTCCAGCGTGACGATTCCTGGCTCGCCGGGCCGCTGAAACTCCGTCCGGTACTTCTCGTAGCGGAATTGAGGCGTGTAGCCGAGTCGGTCGAGAATCGCGTCCAGCGCGGCGGCGTCGGAAAGGGTCAACTCGAGTTCTTCGCGCGACTTGTGGCGTCCGGCGACCGGCACACCCTTGAAGGTCAGAGTGTTGGTCCGGCCGGCGGTTCGAATACGAAGCAGCCGTCTGGAGGTGCGAAGGGCGAGGTCTGCCGTGTCGTAGACGGTGTTGGATTCGTAGACACGAGAGCGCACCCGTTTGAAGCCATTCGGCCGCAGTAACCGCAGGGCGCCCAGTGCGCTTTCAACGCGCAGCTTGATTTCGACTTCGTGATTTCCTTTGGCCACGGGGAGATCCCCAGTATAATAACGGATGGCGCGCGCCCGTAGCTCAGGTGGATAGAGCGGCTGGCTTCGAACCAGTAGGTCGGGAGTTCGAGTCTCTCCGGGCGCGCCAGTTAACCTCAAGGCCATCAGTTAATTACGGCGCTTTCCGCCTCCGCTTCAACAACCGCGAACTCGGCATTGTGCCCAGAATTTGTGCCCAGCTTTTACCCCGCGCGCTTTTTCCATCGCATCGAGGATTGTCTGCTCTTGCGGATGAACGTAGCGCTTCGTGATGTTCATGTCGCGGTGCCCGGCCAGGTAGGCAAGCGTCCATGGGTCCATGTGCGGCGCCCATCTTGTGAGACAGGTATGCCGGAGCGTGTACAACTCGAAGCCCGCGAAACTGCGCGTGGGGTCGCCCGTCTCTTCCCGTAGAATGCGGGTGGCCTCGGAAACCGCCTTCGCATGTTGTTTCTTGAGGCTGGAAGGTTCGATATGGCCGCTCATCGTCTGGGCAGGAAATACCCATTCTCGGCCATCCGGCTTCGAGAGACGCATTTCCAAGATGGCCTGCACGTGTGGGGTCATGGGAATGCGTCGGCGCGCATTGTCGGTCTTCCCGAACTGGATTTCGAGTTTGCCTTCCGCCACGTTCTCGGGCCGTAGCCGAAAGCACTCCTCCGGCCGCAGTCCGCAGTCCAGGAGAATGCGCGCCACGTCTGCCAAGAGTCGCGGGTCCGTGTGTTGCTCCATCGCCTTCGTGCCCGCCGCGCGGAAGTAGAGCGATTCTTCTTGGAGAGTCAATACGCGTTCGCGATGATTCTCCCCTCCTGAGCCCGCCTCGACGGTCAGCGGATCAGGTTTCACGGCATGTGGAATCGGGTGTCGCCTGATTTGGTGGGCGGATTGACTCGGCAGTGGCTGGGGAGCAGACTGATCGGTAGCCATGATCCTTGGAATTGAACACACGGCCATTACTTCTCCCGACCCGAAAGCACTGGCGGGGTGGTACATCGAGACGTTGGGATTTCGGGTCTGTTATGAGTCGTCGTCGACGATGATGGTACGGGCACAGAACGGGTACGTGATCGAGATCACGACCTCGGAAGGGGTTCGTACGCCGCAGGGGTTGAAGGCGCCCGGAATCCGGCATCTGGCCATTCTGGTGAATGAGTTCGACGCGGTGTATCAGGACTTGCGCGCGCGGGGAGTCGCAATGGTGTCCGAACCGATGGACATCAAGGGCAACAAGGTCGTCTTCTTCACAGACCCGGAAGGCAACTACCTGCATTTGCTCCAGCGGGAAAAGCCGCTCTGATAACCATCAACTCGTCGCTTGACTATAGGACGAGAATCGGGAGATTCGCGGAGCGAGACTCACGCCGTTTCGGATTTCGGTCCCATCTCCACCCGGTAATAGATCTCCGACAGCGGAAGATCGCAGTCCACGCTTTCCAGATGGCAGACCGCGTCCAGGCCCACGAACTCAGCCAGCAGCCATTGGCCGCTCGCCTGGCGGGCAAAGCACTCCACGCGGGCCTCTTCTTGAGAAACCAGGACATACTCACGCAGGGATTCGATTCGGCGATACTGCGCGAACTTGAACCCGCGGTCCTTACTCTCGGTCGACGGTGAAAGCGCCTCGATCAGCAGGGTTGGGTTGAGCAGGGTGTCCTTTTGATCGTCCGCGAACCGTGGCTGCGCGCAAACGACGACCACGTCCGGATAGGTGTACAGGCCGTCTTCGGCAACGCGAACGCGGAGATCGTTCGGAACCACCGAGCAACCCCGCGTTCTCAAAGCACCGTGAAGGGCTGCGGTCAGGTTACCGATAATCAGGGCATGCGTGTAGGACCCGCCAGACATGGCGTACATCTGCCCATCGTAGTATTCACTTTTCGTTTCCGCCGCGCGCTCGATCTCCAGATATTGTTCAGGCGTGATTCGCGGATGAGGCAGGGCCGACATGTCTAGATTCTATCTTTCACCGCCAACTGCCGCAGGGCAGCGGCAAGCTTTCACGCCGTCTCAGCCTTCGACTCCGACCTCCACCCGGTAGTAGATCTCCGACAGCGGAAGATCGCAGTCGACGCTTTCCAAATGGCAGACCGCATCCAGGCCCACGAACTCAGCTAGCAGCCATTGGCCGCTCAACTGGCGGACAAAGCACTCGACTCGCGCCTCCTCCTGAGAGACCAGCACATACTCGCGCAACGATTCGATCCGGCGATATTGCGCGAACTTGAAGCCCCGGTCCTTGCTCTCAGTCGACGCCGAAAGAACCTCGACTAGCAGGACTGGATTGAGCAGCGTGTCCTTCTGGTCGTCCGCAAACCTTGGTTCCCCGCAAACCACTGCCACGTCCGGGTAGGTGTAGAGCCCGTCGGGCGCGACCCGAATTCGCCAGTCGTTGGTCCCCACAAAACAGCCCCGCTGCCTCAGGAGACTTTCCAGTTGAAAGCTCACGTTCCCAACGATGACGATGTGGGCGAACGCGGCTCCGGCCAGAGCGTACATCTGCCCGTCGTAGTATTCGCTTCTCGTATCCGCCCCGCGCTCGATCTCCAGATATTGCTCGGGAGTGATTCGCGGATGGGGCAGGGCGGACATGTCTAAATTCTACCGCCAGCCTCGGTTGCCAAGGCCGGCCGATTCATACTACGCTGATTGGCGCCATGCTCACCCGACGAACGCTCCTGGCCGCTCTCAGCGCCGGTCTGGCCGCGCCCAAAACCAGCCGTCTGATCATCGATACCCATCTCGAAGTGTGGACGGACGACCCACGGTTTCCGTTCAAACATCCGGAACGGCCAAACCTCAAAGCCGACAGTGCCGCGCCCATTGAAAACCAGGTCCAATGCATGAAGGACTTCGGCGTGCGGTACGCGGTCCTCATCAATCCCCGTTACTTCGGCTGGGATAACTCCTACATCTCCTACTCTCTGCACAAATACCCCAAGCTCTTTGTCGCCCATGGCCTGATCAACCCTCTCGATCCGAAGGTGCACGAAAACCTGCGCTACTGGGTCAAAGAACACGGGTTCCAGGGCATGCGGTTCAGTCCCATCTATCACCCCAAATCCACCTGGCTGAACTCGCCCGAACACTATCCGCTGTGGAAGGAGGCCGAACAACTCGGCGCGTGTTTCAACTACTACATTGCGCCGCACCAGATGCCGATGGTCGAGGACATGGCCGGCCGTTTCCCCGGCGTCAAGATCGTCATCGATCATGCAGGAAAGCCCGACCTGAAACTCGCCGATCCCTGGCCGGAGTTCAAGAAGATGTTCCGCCTGAAGAAATTCCCGCAGGTCTATATCTCCAACTCCGAGCCCTACGAGATGACGGAACTCAAGAAGTACCCCTACCCGGATACGTGGCCGTTCTACAAAGCCATCTATGAGGAGTTCGGCGAGGACCAACTCGTCTGGGGCACTGGCTATCCGCGGCCGCGATGGGAGATCCCATTGGACAAGGAACTGGAGTTCGTCGACAAGTGGTGCCGTTTCTACACTCCGCAGGCGCGGGCGAAGATGCTGGGCCTGAACGCGCTCAAGATCTGGAAGTTCCCCGGGCAGAAGGCTTAGATTATGCGATGCCTCCTGTTGCTGCTGGCGGTGGTCATTTGCCCGGCGGCCACGCCCGGCACCGTCTTTCTCGAAGAACTCACCTGGACCGAGGTCGGCGACCTTCTCAAGGCCGGGACGACCACGATCATCGTGCCCACGGGCGGCACCGAACAAAACGGCCCGCACATGGTTTTGGGCAAACACAATTTCCGGGTCAGATGGAACGCGGAGCGGATCGCAAGAAAGCTCGGTGGGACCCTGGTCGCACCAGTGATGGCCTACGTCCCCGAGGGAGAAATCAACCCACCCACGGGACACATGCGCTTTGCCGGAACCATCACCCTGCCAGACGAGTTTTTCCGCAAGGTGCTCGAATTCACGGCCCGCAGCCTCCGCCAGCACGGATTCAAGGACATCGTCCTTATCGGCGATAGCGGCCCCAATCAGCCCGGCATGCAAGCGGTCGCCGAACTGTTGAACCGGGAATGGACGCCGGATACGCGCGTCCACCACATCCCGGAGTACTATCGCGGCCATGGGTTCGAGGAATGGCTGGCCTCGCAGGGCGAGACGAAGGCCGCAATCGGGACCCACGCAGGCATTTCCGATACCTCGCTCCTGATGGCGATCGATTCCCGCTGGATTCGCAGGGACAA
>JBJXGR010000401.1:0-11187 GCA_046160045.1 Bryobacteraceae bacterium | reverse complement strand
ACGCTCGCGGCACGGATCACGCGGCACATCTGGCGGCGCCGATCGTGCGGTCGCGCGTGACTAGCTCCCGCCGGACAGCGACACCACGCCTCCCGGTACGGTGGCATCGGCTTCGTAGGCCCTCTCCGCCTGCCGGAAATCGTTGCCGTTGAGCCCGATATCCCGCGACCTCGCGCCTTCCACGCGAAGCCACGTCCGTGTTCCGGCGCCGGCGCGCGACCCGCGAATGCGCGCGCCCCGCACATCACGCAGACGAACAACGGGACCGGCTTGGTTGATTCCCTCCAGGTTGAAGGTGTCCAGGTCCTCCACGTCGTCGCAGACCAGCGCCGGCCGATCGTCACGCGCGTCACACCGGACATCCAGATCCCGCAAACGCAGCCCCTGGACATGCCGGCAATAGAGCGCATACGCCGGCAGGGTGCCGAACATCTTGAACTCGGGATACCCTTGCGCGTTCTCCGGGACGTCCCGGGCCGAGTCGGCCTCCGTCCCTCCTCCGGCGAACCGCAGGCGGATGTCCTCGAGCGAAATATCCTCCACGACGTGGCCCGGCAGTCCCGTGATGGAGCAACCCACCGGCCCAGCGTGGGTCGCCTGTACGCCGCGGATCTGTACGTTGCGCAGGCGGCCGACCGGTTGCGGCGCGCCTCCCTTCAGGAAGGGCCGTGCCCGGTCTCCCAACCTCACGAAGACCGGCGCTCCCACGGTGTTCATCGTGATGTTCGAGACCGTCACCCGATCCAGCGTTCCGCCGTCGACAATCTCGAGCGCAATGCCCGCCAGGCGCGTGTCGTAAATGGCGCAGTTCGAGATCACGATGTTCTCGAAGCCGCCGTTCGATTCGGTGCCCAGTTTGATCGCATTGCATCCACTCGTCACCACGCAGTTGGTGACTACGACGTGGCGGCACGGCCGCCCCGCCGTGCTTTTCAGCGTGATGGCGTCATCGAGTGACGAGAAGTCGCAATCCGAGATCCGCACCCGGTCGCAGCAGTCGATGTCGATTCCGTCGCCGTTGCGATTCGCCCAATTGTGCACGGTGATCCCGCGGATCGAGACACCGTCGCAATCCAGATAGTGCTGCAGCCACATGGGTGAATCGCGGAGGGTAATATCCGCCATGGCTATGTTGCGGCAGGAGATCACCCGAATCAGGTAGGGTCTTACTTTGTACGGTCCAGGGAAAGCAGCCCCTTGTCCGTCGATCGCTCCCCGCCCTTCGATCGTGATGTTCTCCACCTTCTCGGCATAAATCAGGCTCTTCTCGGTGTAGTTGTCGGTGTAGGAACGGAACGCCGGGATCATCGAAGGGTAGTCGGACAGGCGGGTGCTGCCCAGCAGCGTGGCGCCGGCCTCCAGGTAAAGGCGCACATTCGACCTCAGAATCAGGGTGCCGGAAACGTACCGGCCGGGCGGGAAGTAAACGACTCCTCCGCCGCGGGCGGCACAGGCATCGATCGCCGCCTGCAGCGGTTTGGTGTTCAGCGTGCGGCCATCGCCCGATGCCCCCTGCTCGACGACATCCAAGCGGCCGGAAACCACCGCCGCCCCGCTGCTCTGCAAGAATCCCCGTCTGTTCATGAACAAGCTCCCAGAACGAGTTGGTTAGCACCAATCACTCTTCGCGGCAAGGGTACGGCCGATTCGTCCGCGAATCTACCGCCGGAGCGGGATGCCGTTTTGGGCCAAGGGTGGGCAAGCTGAAGGAAGCCCCAATCATGTACGCCGTGTTTACCGATCTCGATGGAACGCTGCTTGATGGCAGCGATCAGTGGGAAGCCGCTCGACCGGCGATCGCCTGCCTGAACCGCTTTCGCATTCCCTGGATCCTGGTTTCCAGCAAGACTCGCGCCGAAATCGAATACTGGCGCTTTGTCCTCGACAACCGCCACCCCTTCGTCGTCGAAAACGGCGGCTGCTTGTATATCCCCCAAAGGTACTTCCCGTTTCCCATAGCCGGCACGACATCCATCAACGGCTACGAGGCTATGGAATGGGGCACCCGCTACCCGCTCCTGGTGAATGGTCTGCGCCAGGCATCGGTGGCCGCGGATTGCCGCGTACGCGGATTCGCCGACATGACTGCCGACGAGGTGGCCGCCGAATGCGGATTGTCCGTACCGCAGGCGGCCCGCGCCCAGCAGCGCGAGTACGATGAGCCGTTCCGGATCCTCGATGCCGGACGCACAGAGGCTTTGCTTCAGGCTCTCGATCGCGGGCGGTTCCACTGGACCCGGGGCGGGAGGTTCTGGCACATCTGCGGCGATCACGACAAAGGGAGCGCGGTCCGGTTTCTGGCCTCCCAATTCCGCCGGCCCGGCGCCGAATGTCACTCTCTGGGCCTGGGCGACGGGTGGAACGACCTGCCGCTTCTGCGCCAGACCAGCACGGCGGCGGTGATTCAGTCCCCGGCGGCCGCCGAACTGTCGGCATCCTTGGGGGGCGCTCCGATCGTGGATGGGCCGCCTCCGGCTGCCTGGAATCAAGCCGTGATCCACTGGCTGAGGCAGACCGGACACTTGAGCTAGTAGTTGTCGACAGAATCACAGCTGAAACTTGACATGGCGCGGGGATTGCGACGACAATGGTCCCAATTTCCCTTGCTGTGGAGGTGGTTTCGATGCGTCGCGTTTTCCGGGTAGCCCTCGGTGTACTTGCTCTTTCTATAAGCGCGTGGTCCCAGATCAATCGCGCCAACGTGGTGGGCCGCGTTTCGGATTCAACCGGGGCGGTGGTTGTCGGGGCCGACGTCCAGATGCGGCGGGTCGCCACCAACGAACTCTTCAAGACCGAAACCACGTCTTCGGGAGACTTTGTTTTGGTCAACCTGCCCACGGACGATTTCGAGATCAGGGTCGCGATGCAGGGCTTCAAGACCGAAGTCCGCACGGGCATCAAACTGGAGATCGGGTCCACCAACCGCTTCGATTTCGTGCTGGCGGTCGGCTCCCTGGCCGAGGCGGTCGAGGTCACCAGCCAGGCTCCGATTCTCAAGACGGAGTCGCCCGAGATGGGGCTGGTAGTGAGCAACAAGACGATGACCGGTCTCGCCCTGAACTCCCGGGATTTCCTGAGTCTGGCGCGCCTGATTCCGGGTGTTGTGCCGTCCCGCGGTTCCACCGGTGACGGCGGCCGCGACACGTCCGGATTCAGCGTCGAAGGCCGCCGCCGCTCCGACAACATCGTGTACGTCGACGGCAGCATCATGTCGGACGGAAACGGGTCCACCACGTTTTTCCCGAACATCGATGCACTCCAGGAGATGGAGTTGAAGACCGGCCTTTACAGCGCGGAATTCGGTGTCCGGCCGGGGGGCCAGTTTTCGACGGTCACCAAGAGCGGCACCAACGATTTCCACGGCACGGCCTTCTGGTTTCACCGCAACGACGGGTCGAAGGACTTCCGCCTGTCGGCGCGCAATTTCTTCGATCCCGGTCCCAAGCCGGAGTACAAACGCAACCAGTTCGGCGGCGTGTTCAGCGGCCCGATCTTCATACCCAAGCTCTACAACGGCAAGAACCGGGCATGGTTCATGGTGGCCCGCCAGGGCGAGCGGGAGAACCGCTTCGTCAATCTGCGCGGCCTGATGCCCAGTGTCGACGAAAAGGCGGGCCGGTTCTCGGTCGCGATTCGCGATCCCTTCACCCAGACGCCTTTCCCGAACAACACGATCCCGGCGGCGCGGATCAATTCCATCGCGCAAAAGTTCCTTCCCATCTGGCCGAATCCGAACTTTCCTCTGACCCTCGGACAGAACTTTATCAGCCCCAACTCCACGCTTAACCAGATACAAAACCAGTGGCTGACCAAGATTGACTTCAACGTTTCGCCAACGGACCGATGGTATGGGCGGTTTGTGTGGGACGAGCGACCCCTGACCCGCAACAGTCCGATCGCGGCTTTCAACCAACTGGTGGATTTCCTGGGGACGTACGGCGCCACCGTGGCGAACACGCGCACGTTCCGCGGGACCTACGTGAACGACTTCAGCGTCCATCTCTTCCGCCGCCCCTACGACCCCGGCGGCACCTTGTCGCCCGGCTCCGAGGGATTTGGCAAGACGATTGGCTGGCCCAACTTCCCGATCGCGGCCGCCGATGTGGATGGCGTGCCGACCATCGGGATCACCGGCTACACGGGTTTCGGTGACAATGGAATTCGCGGCGCCGTGCCGATCGGCAACTGGGAGGTCAAAGACAACCTCGCCTTCAACAAGGGCGCGCACTTCCTGAAGATGGGCTATCACTGGCGGCGGCATTTCAATTTCTTTGTGCTGAACAACCGCTCCAGCCTGGCCTTCAACCGCGCGTATTCGGGGAACAACTTCGCCGACTTCCTGCTCGGGACCGTCGGCCAGTCCACACTCGGCGCCGAAGGCACGCGCGGCAACTTCGGTCAGGTGGGTCAGTACATGTTTCTTCAGGACGACTGGAAGGTCTCCTCCAAGCTGACCGTGAACCTGGGCCTTCGCTACGAGTACCGCGGCCCCTGGAAAGACAAGCGCGGTTTCTTCTCAAATGTGAATCCGGTGACGGCGCAACTGTTCCCTCCGCTTCAGAACCTGAACCTCCAGTTTTGGGAGACCGGCCGGTTCCAGGCAAACTCTCCCGTCCTGACATTCGAGAATCACAGCCCGCTGCCGCGCATCGGCGCAGCTTATCGTCTGAGTTCGAAGACCGTCATCCGCACCGGCTACGGGATGTATGCCAACGAACCGGTCGTCGGCATGGTGCAACAATCCGGCGCCAATCCCAGACCGAACGCAGCCGCCCGCGCCTTCGTCGGAGACATCACAAACCCCACCATCTCGTTGTCGGATCCCTTCAATCTGAACCAACTGACCCCCGGCGGCGGACTGCTCAGTCTGTTCGGCATCGAGTCCCCGCTCCCCCTCCCGGTCGTCCATGCCTGGAACTTCACCATCCAGCAAGCCTTGACGAGCGACCTTTCGGCTGAGGTGGGATACTCGGGCAACTCGTCCGTGCATGAGCTTTCCATTGTGGCCTGGAACGATGCCGTCCCCGGCCCCGGTAATCGCCAAAACCGAAGGCCTTTTCCGCAGTTTCAGAACATCACGATGGTGTTCGCCAACGCCAACAGCAACTACCACGGCATGGAAGTCAAGCTGCAAAAGAGGCCTGGGAGAGAAGGCGTCTATTTCCTGACTGCATTCACATGGGCCAAGTCGATCGACGCCATCGGCGGGCGGCTGGGAGTAGAAGGCGATCCCAGCCTGAACTCCAGGAACTTCATGGGCAAGGTGAATCGCGGCCGCAGCGAAGCCGACAACCCCGGGCGCTTCACCTTAGCGATCGGCTGGGAACTCCCTTTCGGCAAGGGCCGCCAGTTTGCCCTGAACGGACCCTTGAACTGGGTCCTCGGTGGCTGGAGCACCGACAGCTTCCTGCAAGCCCAGGTGGGTCCCTACCTGACGCCCAGCGTGGGATTGGATACGCTCGATTCCGGAACTACGGCCAGCTACCGGCCAGACATCGTGGGCAACCCCAATCTCTCTTCGGGGCGGAGCACCGACCGCTGGTTCGACACCAGCGTCTTCCGCCAGCCCGGGCAGTTCCGCTACGGAAACGCTGGCCGCTCGATCATTCAGGGGCCCGGTTACACCCAGTGGGATTTCTCGCTGCACAAGGACTTCTTCCTCAACGAACGCAGCCGGGTCGAGTTCCGCTTTGAAGGCTTCAACTTCGCCAACACCGGCAACCTGCGAGCGCCCGGCTTGACCTTCGGGACCCCGGCGTTCGGGCGTATCACCTCGGCCCAGGAAGCCCGCGACCTGCAGTTCGGGCTGAAGATCTACTTCTAACCGGCAGCCTGTCCCGGTCCGAGTTTCACGAGGCGCCTGCAGGCAGACCAGCCGGCAGGCGCCTCTTCTTTCGGAGCCGCGACCTTCGGAGCCGCGACCTTCGGAGCCGCGACCGTCAGGGAGCGGTGGCTGCGTTTCCCGATTTCGGCACAGGTTCTCAGCCCCAGGTTTGCGTGCCTTTCCGGAGCCGCGACCGGAAGGGAGCGGGCAATCCAATTTCTATCGGATGTTCACCCCAACATCCGTTCTATTGACCGTTTCTCACGCCTGCTGGAAACGTATGCGTAGAGGGGTCGAACCTGAGAGCTGGCCCATCAGCCTATTGATGGAACGTCTGCTTCCTGATACGATCGGCGTTATGCGCCGGTAAAGGAAGATCAATGCGACCCGCCCGGAATCTCCTGTTTGTCCTGTTCCTTATGCCCGGCCTCCCGGCCGCCGACCTGAGCCCCGCCGATCGGGAGTTCTTCGAGAACCGCATTCGCCCCGTTCTGGTTGAGCAGTGTACAAGCTGCCACAGCGGCGAGCGGCCGCAGGGCGCGTTACGCCTGGACTTTCGCGGCGGGTGGGAAAAAGGAGGCAAGTCGGGCCCCGCGCTGGTCCGTGGCGAACCCGGCAAGAGCCCGCTGATCCGTGCCATCCGCCACGAAGGGGCCGGAATGGCGATGCCGTTAGGCGGGAAGCGGCTCGCGCCGGAGGTAATCGCCGCATTTGAGCAATGG
The DNA here is from genome assembly GCA_046160045.1 of Bryobacteraceae bacterium. Classification (GTDB taxonomy): domain Bacteria; phylum Acidobacteriota; class Terriglobia; order Bryobacterales; family Bryobacteraceae; genus CAZGUX01. Next base: position 4,641 of record JBJXGR010000401.1, on the reverse strand, counting down.
GTGACGCGGGGCGCTCCCGATCCGCGGGACGCTCCGGTCGTCGCCCGCGTGAACAAATCCTGGGCAGCGACGTTTGAAGAGCGCCGGAAGTGGTGGAGCCTCCAGCCTGTGACCCGCCCGCCGGTACCGGCCGTAAACCGTGAAGCGTGGTCGAGCCAGCCGGTGGACCGGTTTATCCTCGCGAAGCTGGAAGCCCAGTCGCTGGCCCCGGCCGAGCCGGCCGATCGCGCCACGCTGCTGCGCCGGCTGAGTTTCGTGTTGACCGGTCTGCCGCCCGCGCCCGAAGAAGTGGACGCGTTCGTGAAGAACCCGAGTCCCGACGCCTACCGGCGGCAGGTGGACCGCCTGCTGGCGTCCCCGCATTTCGGCGAGCGCTGGGCGCGCCACTGGATGGATGTTGTCCGCTACAGCGATACCTACGGCTACGAATGGGATATTCCGGCCAAGGGCGCCTGGCGGTATCGCGACTACCTGATCCGGGCTTTCAACGGCGATGTCCCCTGGGATCAACTGGTGCGCGAGCAGATCGCCGGCGACCTGCTGCCGCATCCGCGCGTCAATCCGGCCGACCAGATCAATGAATCGATGGCCGGGCCGATGTTCTTCCAAATGGGCGAGAATCGTCACGGCGACAGCTTACAGTTCAACGGCATCCACCAGGAGATGCTGAACAACAAGATCGACGCTTTCTCCAAGGCGTTCCAGGCGGCGACGGTGGGGTGCGCGCGGTGCCACGATCATCGGTTGGACGCGATCTCCCAGCGCGATTACTACGCCTTGGGCGGCATGTTCATGAGCGCGCGCTGGGTCACCAACACGCTGGATCTGCCGGATCGGAACCGGGATCTTGCCGGACAGCTCGAGACCATGAAGACGCCAGTGCGGGACCGGGTGACGGCCTGGTGGATCGAGGGTATTCGGGACTCGCCTCGCTACCTGCGAGCGGCGCAAGCCTGCGTCGACAACTCGCCGGATGCCGAGCGGCTCGCCGAGGGCCTCGACCGCCGGCGGCTGGAAGCCTGGAAACGGGCGCTGGCCGTAGCGCCGGGAACCAAGCCGCCTCTCGAGGATCCGCTGCGAGCGTGGTTTGATTCGCATCACGGAGGAGCCGGGGAAGTGCGCAAGGCGTGGGGCGACACCGCCCGGATGTATCAAAAAGCGAGGGAAGAGCGCGCCGCCGCGAATGCGCGAGACTACACCGTCCTGGCCGACTTTCGCGAGGCGACACCGCCAGGTTGGTCGGTGGACGGAGTGGGGCTGCGCGATGGGCGGGTGACCACGGGCGACTTCGCCGTGGCCACGGATGGCTCGGCGGCGGTCGCGGCGGTGTTCCCGGCGGGATTATTCACCAACCGCTATTCGCCGCGGATGAACGGCGCGGTGCGGACGCCGTACCTGGATCATCTGGGCAAAAAGTACGTGAGTCTCGAGATCGCCGGCGGCGACTTCGCGGCTCATCGTCTCATCGCCGACAATGCCTTTCTGACAGAACGCCAGGTGTACCTCAAAGACATTCATCCCACGTGGGCGACCCTTTCGTCGACTGCGTATGAGAAGGGCAATCGCGCCATCACCAAAGACGAGGAAGCACAGCGGCGCGTGTACGTGGAGGTGGTGACCAAGACCTCGAATCCGAATTTCCCGCCGCGCGTGAACCTCGGCGGAAAGTGTACCGACGAACAGGCGGCGGATCCGAAGAGCTGGTTTGGAATCACACGCGTCGTCCTGCACGACAAGCCGGAGCCCCCGGCCGATGGACTTTCACGGTTCCAGCCGCTGTTCCAGGGCGAGGCGCCCGCCGATCTTGAAGCCGTCGCCGCGCGGTATCGGGATTGGCTCACGGGCTCGCTGCGCGCCTGGTCCGAGGGCCGGGCGAACGAAGACGACGTCCGCCTGATCAATTGGATGATTGAACGAGGCCTGCTGCCGAATCGCCTGGACGAACGTCCCACGGTGCGCGAGCGGGTCGCGGAGTATCGCGCCGTCGAGCGGCGGGTGGCGACTCCGCAGACAGTGAACGGGATGGCCGACCTCGACGCCGGCGACGATTACCGGTTGAATGTCCGCGGCGTGTACGAGGACTTGGGCGAGCGGGTTCCGCGTGGTTATCTGGAAGTGTTGACCGGCCGCAAGGATGGACTGGACGGAACCGGCAGCCGGCGTCTGGCCCTGGCGGACATCGTCGCCAGTCCGAAAAACCCGTTGACCGCGCGCGTTTTCGTCAACCGCGTCTGGCATTGGCTGTTCGGAACGGGGATTGTCTCCACCACGGATGACTTCGGGCACCTGGGGGAACGGCCCTCGCATCCGGAACTCCTGGATTATCTGGCGTCCACTTTTGTCGAGAGGGGCTGGTCGGTGAAGACGCTGGTTCGCTCGATCGTGCTCAGCGAGACCTTCCGGCAATCCGGGCAGATGTCGGCCCGCGGGAGAGAGGCCGATCCGCTGAACCGGCTTCTTCATCATTACCCGGTGCGCCGCCTGGAAGCGGAGGCGATCCGCGACTCCCTCCTGTGGACCTCGACGCGCCTCGATGACCGCATCTTCGGCGAGCCGCTGAATCCGGCCCGCTCGAACGAAGATCCCGAGAAACGGCTGTTTTCCGGACCTCTTGATGGACAAGGCCGCCGTTCCATCTATGTCAAGATGACGATCATGGAGCCGCCCAAGTTCCTGGCGACCTTCAACCAGCCCAGCCCGAAGATCCCCACCGGACGCCGGGACGTGACCAACGTGCCGGCGCAGGCGCTGGCTCTGTTGAACGACCCGTTTGTCGAAGGGCAAGCCGAGTATTGGGCCAGGCAGTTGTTGAATCAGCCGCACCGTTCGCCGGAAGAGCGGTTGACGACCATGTTCCGCCGCGCCTTCGGCCGCAATCCGCAGCCGGATGAACTGATGCGCTGGAGAAAGGCCGTCGACGATTTCGCCGGCTTGTATCAGGATGTCCCCGGGAAGACGCCGCCGGGCGGTATGATGAATTCACTCGCCGTCTGGAAGGACGTCGCGCACGCGATCTTCAACACGAAGGAGTTCCTGTATGTTCGCTGAGGCGCAGGGCCTGACGCGGCGGCAATGGCTGCGGCGGTCGTCAAACGGTTTCGGCATGCTCGCTCTTTCGGCGATGCTGGCGGAGGAGGCCAAAGCCAACCGCGTTTCCGGCGGACCGCATCATCCTGCCGTGGCGAAGAGCGTGATTCTGTTCTTCATGGACGGCGGACCGAGCCATGTCGACACGTTTGACCCGAAACCGGAGTTGAAGAAGCACCAGGGCGAAAAGATCGGCCAGTCGGCGGTCTCCGCCAAGTCGCAATCCACGCCGGATCGCGTGTGGCTGGGCAGTCCCTGGGAATTTCGCCAGCGCGGGCAGAGCGGGCTGTGGGTGAGCGACCTGTTGCCGCGCATCGCCGGCGTTGCCGATGAACTCTGCGTGGTCCGGTCCATGATCGGCCAGCAGCCTTTGCACGGGCAGCAGAATCTGCTGTTGCACACGGGGCGGGTGACCGGGATGGCCCCGAGTTTCGGCTCCTGGGTTTCCTATGGATTGGGTACGGAACGCGATAATCTGCCCAACTACGTCCTGCTGAACAACGACTGGATTCCGAACGGCGGCTTCGAGAATTTCGCGAGCGCGTTTCTGCCCGCTTCGCACTCGGCGACCATGCTGCGGGCAAAGGGCGTGGCCATGGACAACATCGCGCCGGGCGACCGGCCGGAGATCCAGCGCCGCAAGCTGTCGCTGCTCGAGAATCAGGACCGATCGTATGCCGCGGCGACCGGCGACGACGCCGTGGAATCGGCCATCAGGAACTACGAGACTGCGTTCCGTCTGCAAACGCTGATTCCCGATCTCGCCGACGTCGGCAAGGAGTCCGAGGCCACGCGGAAGATGTACGGCGTGGACAGCACGAACGACTACAAGCGATATTACAGCCTCCAGTGCCTGCGGGCGCGGAGACTGGTGGAAGCGGGTGTGCGGTTTGTCGAGATCACCTGCCCGCTGACGCACGCCAATAACTCGCCGTGGGATCAACACAGCCACTTGAAGGAACGGCACGAAGAAAACTCGATGATCACCGACCAGGGGGCCGCCGCGTTGATTCAGGACCTGAAGCAGCGTGGCTTGCTGGAGACGACCATTGTGCTGTGGGCCGGTGAGATGGGCCGCACTCCGCACACGCCCAAGCTCAGCGATACGGTGGGGCGCGATCACCACGTCAACGGCTACTCTCTGTTCATCGCCGGCGGCGGATTCAAGAAAGGGTTCGCCTACGGCCACACCGATGAATTTGGCAACTCGGTGGCCGAACAGCCGACCACGGTGCACGACATACACGCGACCATCCTGCATCAATTGGGGATCGACCACCGCCGCCTCACGTTCCGCTTCGGCGGCCGGGACATGAGCCTCACCGACGTGCACGGCGAACGGGTGCGAGGGATTCTGGCGTAGTTCCCCGGCGTGAGGTTGCCGGCACCCTCCACGACTCCCGGCGGCCCGCGCGATCAGAGGCCGATCAGAGGCCGTAGAGTAGGAGAGGAAGCGACAGCCTGAACTGCGGCCCCTCTCCCCTCGTCGAACCGGAGGTGCAGATTTCCCGCGTCCGGCTCTCCTGAAAACTCTCGCCTCAGACTTGCACAGTG